>JAHLWV010000024.1 GCA_019057735.1 Promethearchaeota archaeon
CTATTTGTATAGAACATGATATTCAAATCGCTGATTCTTTAATTGACCGACTTCTACTTTTCACTGGAAAACCAGGAGTTCATGGAAAAACAATTGGACCCTTAAATAAACGCGAAGGTATGAATCTTTTTCTGAAAGAAATCGATGTAACTTTTCGAAGAGATACCAGAACAGGTAGAGCTCGATTGAATAAAAAAGGTTCTCAATTAGACAGAGCACAACGGGCATCCGGGCAGTTATGGGGTGTACGTTAAGTGTTTTGTAAGAAATCATTCAAAACGGATGTAATAGCTTGAAGATCCATTAGAGCTTCACTACCGCCGTCAAAACTGACATCTCCGGATTCATGTGCTGCAGAAATTTCAATTGTTCCAAAAAGGATTCCTGTAAATGTCGCCATATTGGTTGTAAAAGTTAGTGAGGGATTATCGACATCACCCTCTCCATAATCCACTTTTCCCTCTTTGAATTTAAGCCAAAATTTCTTGTTTTCATCTGATATGATTATTTGTCCTAAGAAATCCATATCTAACATGCCCATATCTTCGAACTCTTCTTTTAATCCCTCAAGTTCCGATGAAGTCTGTTTATATATTTCAAAAAGTTTGAGACAATCTCCATGCATAGCACTGCCTTCAGATAGTTTTAATTTTATTTCATTTAATAATTCTGAATTTACCATTTTAATCATTTTATAATGTATGAAAAAAATATAGATTACACCTATTTCAATTTATTTATCCCACAAATATCAAATCTATTGATAATAGAAACATTAAGAAACCTTATTTATTGTCCAGAATTTTTTAGACATGGTTAAAATGGAGAATTTGGAAAAAAAATTATTTGATCAATCTTGGACCTTCAAAAATAGAGAAAAGATCATCCAAAAAATGCAAACTAGTCAATACGATGTTGTAATCATAGGCGCGGGTATGACAGGGGCAGGTATTGCAAGAGAAGCAGCAATGAGAAATTTAAGTGTTGCCATAGTAGATATGCAAGATTTTGCTGCAGGAACATCATCGAGAAGTACAAAAATGGCACATGGCGGACTTAGATATATAGGTTATGGCGAAACGGCTTTAGTTAAAAGTGCTACTCGTGAAAGAAATTGGATGAGGGCTCAAATACCACATTTAGTTAGACCTCTACCATTCTTTTTGCCATTTATTGAAGGATCGAAGTTAAAAAAACGTGATATAGTAGGAGTTACCAAAATTTATGATTTTTTGAGCGATGAAAAATCTGAATTTAAAAATTATAAAAAAAGTAAGTCGTATTCCGCTGAAGAAGTTTATGAACTAGAACCCGAATTTAATAGAGAAGGCCTTAAAGGTGGTGTAGTTTATTATGATACAAACATCGACGACGCCCGTTTAACGATTGAAATCCTAAAAGAAGCAATAATTAGAGGTGCAGATACGATAAATTACTGTAAGGTTTATGACTATATCAAAAACAATGGTAAAATTGTTGGGATTAAATGTCAAGATATAGAAAAAAAAGCAGATTTTGAAATTCGAGCTACATTAGTAATCAATGCGACAGGTATATGGACGGATGATCTAATAAAGAGTTACCCCGATACCATTCCAAATCCGTTAATTAGACCAACTAAGGGTGTTCATCTCTTATACAGACGTGAAAACATAGGAAATATCATGGCAAATGGGCTTTACTCAAGTGTTGATAAAAGATTTTTTTTTGTCATTCCGAGGAATAAAAAGTACACCCTTGTAGGAACAACTGATACCGATTATCAAGGTGATTTGGCAAATCCTTTTTGTGATAGAGAAGATGCAGATTACTTAATTGAATCTGTTAAGTTATATTACCCGAATGCAAAATTAGAATATGATAATATTCTTTCTACATATGCTGGAATCAGACCCTTAGTAATGCAGAAAGGAAAATCAGAAACTGAAGTTTCACGAAACCATATAATCCTTTTTTCTAACGACAATCTACTAACAATTACAGGGGGAAAACTAACAGAATGGCGTGAAATGGCAGAAGATTTATTTGAACATATTGAAGAAAAGAAAATTTTCCCCAAGATAAAAAAAGAGAAATATTGGTCTCGCCAACCATTTATCATTTCTCTAGAAAAAGAAGAATGGATAGATATTCTACAAAATTCAGGCATTCACCTAGATGAGGATATATCAGATCATTTATATCAACAATATGGAAAAGGAGCTTTCAGAATCCTTGAGATGGTAAAAGAAGATGAATCTTTAAGAGAACGGGTTATCGATGAGAATGATTTCATTTACGCTGAAATCCTCTATGTACTAAAATACGAAATGTCACCTCATTTAATTGATGTATTCTGTCGTCGAACAGAAATGTCATTATGGATACATCACCGAAGAGCATTTGAAGCAGCAGAAAATGTCGCAAAAATTATGCAGAAGGAATACTCTTGGGATAATGAAACAAAAAATGAAGAAATTCAGAGATACATGGATTATGTAAAAAAGTGCGTTTCATTTATTCCTTAAAACTAAAATCATACTCACTCTTCATTAATTTTTCAATTTAATACAATTTTAAAAATTGGACTAGATATAATATAAATACTTAAGAAGTGATATAGAACTTAATAATAATTTTAAATTAACTTAAAGAAGTGAAATTTGTTGATATATCAATTTGATTTTACAGAAGGCTTTTTAAGACCTTTGGCAGAATTCGCTGGATTCTTCACTTTGATACTTGGTGTAATGTGGTTAGTTTACGCAATATACGAAGCTCAGAGAAGAGGATCAGTTAAAAAAAGAAAAGTAGAAGATTGGAATTTCGATGTTACAAAGTTTTTGAAATTTTTTACCTATTTTGGGATAATCATTGGTATCTTAAGTATACTTAGTGGTGTTGGTGGTTTAGTTCTAGACCAAGCTCCTAGCGTTGCGTATGCTTCTAATACTCAAGATGCAAAAAGTTTATTTGTTTCAGCCTTTTTGATTATTGCAGGCATCTTTACTTTGTTAAAACCTTTAAACGACCTTCCTATATCTAGCGTGATAGGAATACTTTTAGCATCATTGATAGTTATTGTAGCAGTTTCCGCAATTCCTGATCAAGTAGTCCAAGTAATTGCTATATTCATCGATCCAAAATTGCTATTACTGATAATATTTATAGTGGTTTTCGCTATCGTTGCGTTGACTGTTAAATTTTATATAGGAATTTTAATGGGAATTTCAAAAGCTATATCGTGGCCAGTCTTAGCGTTCATCATAGCAGCATTCTGTTTACTTCAAGGGTTTTTACTCCTCGTAGTAGGAGTATCAATAACTGGATATTTCTAATCTAGTTTTCTTATCTTTTTTCTTATTTTTTCTGTATTTTAAAGATACAAAACAATTAGAAGGTTCTTCTGTTAATTTCGCCCTTAATATCATTACTTAAATCATATTGGCAATTGGGACACGTTTTAGTTTCAGTAATATTAATCTTAGTAAACGAATAACCGCTTCTTTCTATTAAGAGATGACCGCAGTTAGGGCAGTAAGTATTTCCTCCTTTTTCGTGACGCATATTTCCTATATACACAAATTTTAAGCCTTCCTTTACAGCGATGTTATAGGCTTTGTTTAACGTTTCGAATGGAGTTCGATCTTTAGAGGGTTCTTTAAAGTCTGGATGATATGCCGAGAAGTGAGTGGGTGTGTTAGGTCCTAAATTATCAACAATCCATTTTGAGAGAATTTTAATTTCCTCGTCACTATCATTTAAATTTGGTATTATTAGATTTGTTATTTCTATGTGAATTCCGTTAGATTTAAACTCTTTAGCAGTATTGAGCACCGGTTGCACTGACGTAACGCCGCAAATAGTTTTATAAAACTCGTCTGACATTGATTTAATATCTATATTAGCAGCATCAATTCCAACATCGATTAACTCTTTTCTAGCTTCGGGGGTGGAATACCCGTTTGTTACCAGAATAGTCTTTATACCTTCTTGTTTTAGTAACGATGCGGTATCTATAATCCATTCGTGCCAGATTAAAGGTTCGTTATAAGTATAAGCAAGTGTTTTTGCTCCGCTCTTTTTAACCATTTCAACCAGCTTACGAGGCGTTGTTTCCACTAAACTCATTCTTCGATCTTGCATTCCTTCTAAGGTGTAAAATCCACTTTTTCCATTTTCAGATGGATTTGCTTGGCTTATATTCCAATTTTGACAGTTTTGGCATTTGAATGAACATCCTATAGAAGCAATAGAATAAGATGTAGCTCCCGGCCAAAAATTATAGAGTGGTTTCTTTTCTATAGGATCTAAACTTCCCTTGGAAATCATTGATCCATAAATTAAAGTAAATAATTCTCCGTTGTAGTTTTTTCTAGTTCTACAAATTCCTAATTTCATAGGGAAGATAAGACACTCGTTAGCACACACATGGCACTTTACTTTATTATCTTCTAGTGATTCCCATAACCTTGCTTTATATTTCAACTTGAATTAACCTTTTTCAAAAAATGATCATAATCAATTAATTAATTAATAGAAAAGGATTTTTATAATCTTTATACTTAATTTTATTAGTTTTTACCTAGTCATTACTTATTGAATTAGTTAAGATATGAAAAAGAATACATCCTATACGATGATTTTCCAATTGGGTAATCCATTAGTAAGTTAAATAATTACCACTAACAGGTGAAATTTATAAATTATCTTTAAAGAGCATATAGAACTAACCAAAGAAGAAATTTTAAAAGGTATTAAAGAAACTGAACTGAGAGTTCGTGAATTAGAAACTATCAGTAAAAATTCAGAATATATTCAAGAATTAAGCGATTTAGCAATGCTGCAATTAGAAATAGGATACTATACAGAATCTGAAAAAAATATAATCGTTTGTCTGAAATATTTTAAGAAACAAAAGGATAAATTAGGGCAGGCAGCTGTATATGGTATTTTAGGAATAATTTATTTTAAAAGTGAACAATATCAGAAATCTATTCAGTTCTATAATCTGGCATATGAAATTTACGATAAATTTCATCAAATCCAAGAACAAATTACATGTCTAATAGGAATAGGCAATAACTTCATTAAATTAAACCAATTCGATGAAGCTTGCGAGGTTTTCCTTGAGTGTAGTGCTATTTGTTCGGACAACAAAGATATCTATAATTTATTAGATTGTTTAGGTAATTTAATCACTCTTTATGAAAAACAAGATAATTGGGATATTGTATATGAGCTTTATAAAAAATCTCTCAAGGCATTTAAAGAATTAGAAGATGTAAAAGGTATAATAACTTCTTATTTTAATCTAGGTATTCTAAAAAAAAGAGAAAACGATTTTAATCAAGCCATAATCTATTTTAAAAAAGGAACAAATAAAGCAATCGAATCAAGCTATACAGAATCAATTCTTAAAGGGTTAAGTTATGTTGGGGAGATTTTGGTCTATCAAAGTGAAATGAAGGAAGCAAAAGAAACATACGTTAAAGCCTTGAGCATTGCTGAAAATATAAAAGAAAAAAATTCTATTCTTCAGATAAGAATCCTTTTGAACTCTTTGGGATTAGATGAGGAAGAAATAAATAAAGAGTTAACGATGTATATGCGCAGTAGAAAAAACTAGCAAGAATGAGAAATTAGGATATTGCTCGAGTTTTAAATGAGTTTTTAAAAAGTTATAAATGAACGAATTTTCATTTTTAATTTAACGAGTATAAATAAAACATCGCTGCCTAATGAATAAATGTCCCTTTTGTAGGAGCCCTATAGAAATTAGTTGGAGCTATTGTCGTAACTGTAATAAACCGTTAATCACGAATGTCGATATTCTATACAATAATAGGGTGAGACCAATTCCTGACGGAACATCAATTTACGCTAACGACTATGGAGAAGAAGATGAATTTTTCGATGTCAACATAATCGATGACGAGACTATTGAATACGAGTTATCCCAACTCGAAATTCAACTTACTGATAGCGAGAGAATAGGAAAAAACATGGGTGATCTACTTCTCAAGAAAGCAAGCCTTTTTTACAAGAAGAGAGATTTTCCAAAAGCTTTAAAAAATTTAGAGGCTGCTTTGGAAAACTTTCTTGATAAAGAAGATTTATTAAGTCTTATCATAACACATAACGAAATTGGTCTTATTCACGAAGAAACCGGATTTTTTGACCAAGCAATTTATCATTTTGATAGAGCTCTAAGTTTTATAGAAGAAATTGACGATAATATAAAGAAAATCCAAGTGTTAAATAATTTAGGCAATGTTTATCACTTAATTAATGATTTAGAGAACGCTAATAAATATTATCAAAAGGCTTTAACTTTGGCTGATGGTGAAAATCTAGAATTAGAAGCAATAAAAACAGCTAGTAACATGGTAGAGATATTGCTATCCTTAGAAGAATATGACCGCGTAAAGAGAATCCTGAAACGGAATCTCGACTTTTTTATTCAGACGGATGATATATATGGAGTGATCCAAACACGGATTAAGTATGGAAAAATGTTTTATCATCTTGGAGAAGAATACTACGACCAGTCCTTTAACAGCTTAACTGGTGCTTTAGAGCTTGTCGATGGGATTAAGAACAACGTATCAATTTTTATAAGAAAAAAATTAGAATGGGAATGCTTTCTCTATTTGGGGCACTTACATACTTTATGGGATAATGATTTAGAGGCGGAGGATTACCTATTGAAAAGTTTAGAAGCTGTAAGAACGTTTGAAATTCAAGAAAACGTCAAAGAAGGTATTGTTTTAGAGTCTATAGCTAAGTTCTATTCTCTTAAAGGCGAAGATAGAAAAGCAATAGATTATTTTAATTATTCTAAAGACATTTACCAGAAATTTGGAGATAAGTTAAAAATCGCTGAAATGAAGTATCACGTCGCAAAAATTTTTCAAGAATATATACAAGACGATCAAAAAGCTATTCAGTACTATGAAGAAGCTTTAGAAATTTATGAAAATTTAAATAAATCCAAGATTGGAGCAGATATTCGTAACAAGTTAGGAGATATTTATGTTTCTAAACAGTTGTATGATCTTGCGCGAAGTAATTTTGAAAATGCAAAAAAACTTTACGCTGAGTTGGAAGATGAATACAATCTGGCCATAATAAATGGAAAAATTAATTCATTGAAAGATACAGAAAATCATAACGCTACTTTTTAAGACGCTCATCTATTCTATTGAGCATCCAATCAAAGGAAGGTATAGAATTCCCATATTTTTGCCATAAATACAATATAAACCCTAACAAAACAATGTAAGCTATTATGAATGGAATAAACATTAGCAAAGGTAATTTTTGATAAAAAAGAGGTAAGAATATGAATTGGAGAAAGAATAAAGTTATCGAATTCTTCCCAAAAAGCGATAATATATTCAATTTTAAATTATTTTTTTGTAAGATGTCCTTTCTGTAATACTTTCTACCAATAACAAGCAATGCTATTCCCATTGATACAAAAAGGTAAGATGAGGTCCCAGCATATAGAATTGTTGGTATTCCCGAGATAAATGTAGTGGGGTACGCTTTTAAAATGGGAATAGCGTCAATAAATGGATATGTTAACGGATCAAAATTCTCTCCCGTTATAAAGAATCCAACATCAATGAATGGAAGCAGAAGTCCACAAATTAGCAAAAACGTGCCATATTTATATATTGAGTTAGTAGAATGTAGGTTGGCCGTATCTGAGTTTAATGTAATAGATTCATATATGAATTCTCCAAACACAGTAGAGAATACAGAAATCGAGGCATAAGGTAATAAAGAGAAAGTCGGAATAGGTGAAACTACGATGAAATATATAATGTTAAGTATAGGATTCAGATCTTTTCCTATGAAGAGAACTTCTCTAATGCCTGGTGTAAAAAATATAATACTCAAACCAACAACAAATCTAGCCCATCTGACTAGTTTGAAGATGTAATAACTAATAAATTGTGAGAAACCTAATAAAACAAGAATGTTCCACCCCCAAAGATTCTGAGGAAAATGGGAACTTGAATTTGTTATTAAATTGAATACAATTCCTAATGAAATCAAGAAAAAACCTTGAATTAATACTATATTTCTATTGGTTCTTTCAGGAATCCTTCCCATTTTTTTATTAAGTGTAAAAGAAATGGAGAATGAAATTGTAAATATGTATAACATAGGACCAAATATGCTTAAGATTGTAAGCAAAAAGGTGATAATATAGATAGATTCAACATCAAACACTAACCAGTAATTAATTGTATTAGAGATTAGTATTATCAGAATAGCGAGTCCTTTAATTAGTTCTATACTTTTCAATTTTACCGTAAAAGTCCCACCTATTCAAAATGTTTTAAATTGCTCTTATTATTTTAGAAGCATTTACTTTTTATGATTCAGAGAAAAAATCTTCGCTCTTATAAGTTTTTTTACCATATTCTTTGAAACCAATAGATTTAATGAATTGATACGATACGGTATTTCCTTTATATACTTCACACCTGAGTTCTTTTATACCCTTTTTTTTAAAATAATTCCATGCTGCCATACCTATAACAGTTCCAAGCCCCTTTCTTTGAAAACGGGGTATTATTCCCATGCCTGCTATTACACCAATCTCTTGGTTTTCACCTTCACAATCGAGTATAGCGAACCCTGCATCAGAACCATATACTTTTGCGATTAATATTATCGTTTCGGGATATTCCCAAATAGTTTTCAAGGAACTTACCGAAATTGCCGAAAACGGTGTTTGCGAAGTTAACCAAGATCTATCATAGAGGTATTTTATACTCGGGAGGTCTTCTTCATTTGCTTCTCTGATCTTTGCTCTAAGGATATTGCTTTTTACTTTTTTTGTAAGTTTTTCCTCAAATTCAGAAGTAATATCTGAAACCGGTAATTTCATTTGGATATATTCTAGTGATTCGACTTCTTCTTCTTTTTGATCCTTCTTATCAACACTAAGGAAATAACTTCGTATTTTCCTTTTTTTTAAGTTTAATTTTGAGTTTGACATTGAGTAGTTCAACTAAATTTATTGTGAAAAAGTAAATAGTTCGATATTGTGATAGAGTAAATAGTAAGTATTTTAATCTAATTCAAAATCTTCTTTACGGTAGACAATGCGTCCAAATTCTTCAAATTTTAATCCTTTAATAAAATTAAAAGATTTTTGATTATCGTTGTATACTTCACATCTTAATTCTTTCAAACCTTTCTCTTTAAAGTAATTCCACGCGGCCATACCCAAAATAGTTCCTAAACCTTTTCCTTGAAACCGTGGTAAAACCCCTAACCCCGCAATTACTCCGTATTCGTTATTTTCTCCTTCAAAATCTAAAATAATAAAACCAGCGTAGCTATCATATACTTTTGCAATAAGAAATACTGTATTTTGATCGTTGAAAATTTTTTTAAGGGTTCCCTTTTGGATAGGTCTGAACGGTGTAGAACTTGTTAACCATGATTTGTTATAGATGTCAGTAATGCTTGAGAGATCTTTGAGTTCTGCTTCGCTAATGTTTGCGCGATAAATTTTTTTCTCAATCTTCCTCCTTAAAGTATTCTCAAACTCCTTAGTAATTTTTTCAATGGGTAATCTCATCTGGAGATAAACTATTCCATTATTGAGAATCTGTTTTTGTAGGTCGGTTATTTTATCCTTTCCGCTATCCTTTTCAATATGTAAAAAATAAGATCTTAAAGCTTTTTTTTTTAAACTTAATTTCTGCTTGATGTCTATTTTTTTTTTTTGCATTTTATTTCGGAGGAATACTATTGAGTGAATATTAAACCTAATTTACTTCTTAAGTCGTTTTCCATTTGTTCACTCAATATCGTAGTTCTTCTTAAAATAGAAATTCCTTGTTGAATTTTTTTTGCGAGGCTTGGATCGTTAAGTAAATTTCGGTTTTCACTTGAAAACTCAAAATTTGATCTTAGAGCCATGTCTTCTTCAATTCGCTCATTAACAGCTTCTTTTAAATTAAGCATAGCCCCAGAGATTTCTTGATACCTGTTATTTGGGTCATCAGTTATAAATCCAGGGTATACAGCAACCATCTTTTCTTCAGATATATCTTCGTTTTCAATGAACATGACATATAATGGCATAAAAATCCATACAATTGGACGAGAAAATAGTTCGGATTCGTTATCAACTAACGACCAAGATATTAAATCTTTTGCTTCCTGTAAACAAGTTCCATTTTTAGTTTTTATGATGTTTTTTACCTGTGCATAGAGGTCTTCAATTAATTTTTGTAAGACCTTTATTTCTGTAATCATTTTTTCTTTCTCTTCTTCAAAAGCAGAAAGATTTTTATTTCGATCTTTCAGCTTCAAATCTAATGAAGAACTAAAATCATCAAGTTTTTTCTTTGCCTCAACATCGATTTCTAGAGCTTTTTCTTTTAATGTCATGTACTTCTCTGTAAGGGAAGTAACTGAATGTACAAAATTATTCCCCTCTTCTATCAAATACTTGAAATGATTTTCAAAGGGAGTAGTTATATCGTTAAATACTCTACCCTTCAATATGTCAGTATGAGTGAATGCTTTGTTTTTTTTAATAATATCTTCTAGATTTCTCTCAGCTGTTTTAAATAAAACTGAGATATTTTCTATCACATTCCTTTTCTCATTAACTTTCCACTGATCAATCCTATCGCTCTCCAGTGCAAATTTTTCTTTTATTTGACTCGAGTCAATTGTTTGCGTTGTTTTTGATATTTGGGACGAGAAACGCGAGCTAATATCTTTAAATTGAACGTTTATGTCAATTAACCATTTATCTACTTCCTTCCCTATTAATTCAATCTGAGTGTTCCATCTTAAAGCATTCCCTTTCATATAATCAATTGTATTTCGATAAGTATCTGCAATTTCTAAGGCTTGTTCCGTTGTAAAATTAGTTTCTAAAGGCATGTATTCTGCAACGGGTTTAAATTCTACAAAGGGTAGTAACTTAACTAAGGTTTGAAGGAATTCTGGATTGGTTAGTGAATCAATTTTTAGTTTCTGAAATTCAGATTCTTCACTTTCTCCTATAGCTTCTGCATCCTTATCAATATATTGTAAAACATCTATTATCTTTTTTAACTGTTCTTCTTTTGTTCGATTTTCTATATTTCTTAATAGATGTCCAATTAAAGGTTGTCTTGGAGGATTAGAAAGCTTTCCTTTTTTCGAAAAAAGATTCAACCCATCTAATATGATATGTGTACTAATAACTCCTTGAACGCAAAGAAATGGCCAGAGTAACCTCGAGAAGGATAAAACTTTTTCGTTTTGTTTCAAATTCTTCGTCAATAAATAAAAAGATAACGCTAATTCGTCGTAATCATTAATAGGAGGCAAAGAACTATGAGTGTAGAATAAGGGTAAAATATATTGATTTCCATGGATTGACATAAAACCAGCTCTTCTGATTTAAATTTAATTATTTAATGCTGTTTAAAGATATCTAATTAATTAATACTAAAATTTTTATTTAAAATTATTTTTTAGAATAAAGTTTAAAATGAAAAATTATAGATTATCTCAACTGCTCGTAATTATTGGCTAAAACGATGATTAAGAGAGACAGCAGTATTAAAAGCGGTGGTAGAATTGCCCTAACATGAGGAAATCCACCGAGTACTCCTTGAGTAATTCTTCCCGTAAAATATATGAAAAATCCTATCGCGTTTAGTGCATAAGATCGCCTCAAGACACCGAATGTTTTTAATGCTAAGTAAACAAAGAGAAATGGAATAACTAACACCATTAAAGGTAACAAAATGAAATTGAGAACGAATCTACCTGTAGGATAGCCAAAAAATGTCAAATCTAATTCAAATAAAGGATTATATTGGTCCCTTAAATTGGGATCCATAAATAATGCGTCTGATAATGTTAAAGCTAGAATTCCAACAATAATTGGGAACACAATTAAACAAATTTTGAGCGTTCTTTTTACATTTTTCTGTCTTAAAAAACTCTTTTCTCCCTTTTCCGAATTTTCATTTTCAGCGATCGGCGATAAAATAAGCGTTCCAAAGACTCCCATCAAGCACGAGATACCTATCCAAGTAAAAAATGTAGCAAATCGATATAATGTCATCATCAATCCTAATACCTCTAAATTAGACATCGTTACATCTAATTCGGGAGCATAAAAATTATACACAATAAAAAATACTCTTCCTATCGCTAAGAACAGGAATAATAACGAAAAATAAAACCAATATAACTTTTTAGATGTTCTAAACCTCATTAATAGGAAATATGCAAATATGAGAAAATAAAAGCCCACGATCGCGTAGTATAGACCCGACTCAACTGCATCCCATATGTCAAAATATACAAAATCTTGAAAAATCATAATAATCTTAGATTAATTTTATATGCTAATTGAATTTAAAACTTAAAATTATAATAATACTATCATATAGCTTATATAAAAATTTATTTTATAAAATTTTAAACTAATAAATGAATAAATTCATTAATCTGAGGAATAATCTTAAAATACAAATATTATCAATTATTCTAATATCTATTAGAATACGGGTATGATTAAAAATGAAGATAGCGGATAATATAGAAACTTTTAATTCATTATTGCGGCGCCGTGGTTTTATTTGGGGTCCTTCTCCAGAAATATATGGTGGTTTAGCTGGATTTTATTCGTACGGACCGGCTGGAAAAGCGTTGAAAAATAATATTCTTTCAAAATTTAGGTTGGAACTCAGAGCTTTTGGCTTTAGTGAAGTTGAATGCCCACAAATATTACCCGAAATTGTGTGGGAAGCTTCGGGACATTTGGAGCGGTTTATTGATCCCGTTTTTCGTTGTCAGGAGTGCGAAACAATGCTCAGAGCTGATAAATTCCTTCAAGAACAGCTCCCCAATACAACTATAGATGGATTGACTTTTGAGGAAATGGAGCAGATTGCCTCCAGTCACAAATTGAGATGTCCAAAATGTGACACTCCTTTAGGAAAAATTGAAGAATATAATTTAATGCTTAAAACTTCAGTTGGAAATGGAACTATCGCATACTTGCGCCCAGAAACGGCGACTACAACTTATTTATTGTTTAATCGTTTAAACCAAGACGCACGGAGACAATACCCTATTAAAGTGTTTCAATATGGGAAAGCCTACAGGAATGAAATATCCCCAAGACAATTGGTACTTCGTATGAGAGCGTTTGATCAATTTGAAATTCAAATGTTCATAGGAAAGGAGCAAGAATATAATTACGAAGAGTATGATGAATTTAGTCGAGAAGAACTTCCCTTGCTGGATTGGCAAACTCAAAAAAAAAATGTATTAGTTCCCAATCGAATTTCTCTAAAACAAGCAATAAAAACTAATGTACTTAAAAAACCCGCTTTTGCATATTGCTTATTTTTAGGTTACTATTTAACGTCAAAATTGGGATTTCCAGACGAAGTAATAAGATTAAGACAACATGCTCCACAAGAAATGGCTCACTATGCAGATGATGCTTGGGATTTAGAGATTAACACTAAACAATTTGGATGGGTTGAAATATGTGGAATACATGATCGAACTGATTACGATTTAAAAAGACATGGACAGTTCTCAAAACAAAACTTCAACATACCGATGGGTACAGATCAAAATTTAAAAGAAATTCCTCAAATTCTAGAAATTGCTTTTGGGCCCGATAGAATTATTTATACTCTCCTTGAATCTAATTTCAGTGTAGAAGATGAGAGGATAATTCTTAAAATTGAACCAGATATTGCTCCAAATCTTGTGGCTGTGTTTCCACTCGTGAAAAATAAGGAAAAAATCTTCAATCTTGCAAAAAAAGTACATCGACTCCTGTTAGACAGTAGAATCTCTTCTTTTTTTGATTCTGCGGGATCAATTGGGAAGAGATATAGGAGACAAGATGAATTAGGAACTCCTTATTGTATAACAATAGATTACGACTCATTAGATGATAACACAGTAACTATTAGACATCGAGACACCATGGAGCAAAAGAGAGTGCTAATTTCAGAGGTACTGGAATATATTAATATAAAATAACAAAAAATAAAGTTAAAATATCTTTAAACGACCGAGTTTTTCAGAAAAAAATTTTAAAGAGAAGAACATTTTTCTAAAAAATACACATAATTATTAAAAAATAATTTTAAGCATAATTAGATTTATCATGATTTTTATAAGCACTTTTTCCTCGAAGGTTAAAGGAAAAAAGGGAAAAAATTTTTTCAAATTGGTTTTATGTATGTTTTTCATTTTTATCTTCACTATTAATGCTTTTTATTTAGATTATAATATAAAACAAAGCTATAACAACAGTACAGATAATTTCTATCAAGACTTCGATACTACGGATGAAACTAACCTAAATATCGCAGCAGGTCCAGAAATTTTTGTTGATCCCTTTACGGTTAATTTTAGTAAAGTTTGGAATTTTTTTAGAACAAATTACAAGTCTGACCTGGATATGGACAAGGACACTTACTATAGATTCGGAAATAATCTCGGAGTCGTAAGTTTTGACAAAGTTTATTCAATCGATAATTTGCTCTTATACAAGACCTTATTAAAAGACGACACGGATGCCATTGAAACCTTTGATACTTATTTAAAATTACGAGAGTCACCTTTATGGTATCAAGATAGTATTAATCAAAATAGTTATGGGTTCGTTAGAGCTGTTGATAACACAACAGGTGAGATATTCGACAACGATCGCTATTTAATCGATAATCTTCTGCCAATTTTTTTACTAATAGAGAATATCGGAGACCAAATCAATAGCATAAACATTGATAGTATTTACCCAAAGGATTCAATCGATGAAATTTTCAACTTAATTAACTCTTCTCAATTCTGGGACGATGTTTATGAAGGTTTCTACGATACAAATTCAACAACAGACAAATATGCAGAGAGTAATTTGTACGCCGTTTTGGCTCTCTTAGAAATTCATCGGATTTACGAGCAACTTGGATTAAATCTTGAGATAAAGAATCGGGCTTATGAATTGGCTAATATTACAATGAATAAACTTCTAGATGAGTTGTGGGACAATGCTAACGGTGGTTTTGAGTTTTACGGTAAAAATGATTGGACCATAGAGCTGGGAAGCACATATAAATACTTACAAACTAATGCTTTAGGTATTATAACTTTGTTAGAATATTGGAAAGAATCAGGTATGCAAACAGATTCTGCCTATTTTCAGAACGCTACTTACTTGTTTAATAAGTTGGAACTGTTATGGAATAATACACACAAAGCTTATGAAAGAAATGGAGGTTTTACTTGGGGAATTTCAGGAGCGGATGATTCAATTGACCTAGAAGCGAATTCTATAATGATGTCAGCGTGCCTAAAACTTTTCGAATACACGGGAAATATAACATATTATAATAGAGCATGGCTATTATTTAACACGTTTGAAAGTTCGTTCTATGATAGCGTTGTAAATTCTTACAAATTCTCCATAGAGCCTCCTATTAACGATAATAAAAGCTTGTATGCAAATTTAAGATTGTGCGAAGCTTATTTAAATGCTTTCGAAATATATAACAATATTCAATTAACTTCAGAGTACAATGTAACTAGTGAAATTCCTGATTTTTTATTTAACCAAGATGTTTTAAACATTACAAGCATCTACTCATACAAAAAAACTGATCAGTTTTATAATATAACTACCAAGAGCTATGAATCATTTACAATTGAATCTCAAATTGATAATGCTTCTATTAGTTATATATTTAAAAACCCCGAAAATGAAATTTTAGTTACTATATTACAACAAGTTACGAACACATCCACGACCTTTTTATACAATATCACTGATGCGTTTGAAATAGGACAGGGTTATTTCCTTCAAATATTTGTTAACTCATCAAATTTTGGAACTTCTCATGTATTAAAACAATTTAATGTAATCTCCGGTTTAGTAGACTCGCCAATATTAGGATTACCCCCTGTCCTCTATCAGGGACCTATTATTAACATTACAGTCCCAATCAATAATACACGTAATCAAAATGTAAATCTAACCGTTTCCATGGAAGGAATTGA
>JAHLWV010000189.1 GCA_019057735.1 Promethearchaeota archaeon
TTGGTACTGTTTCAAGGCGATTAAATCCTAAAACTAAGTTTTTTATTAAGGGTAAATTTCCTATGGATGGTGTTAATTCCTTTAATTTGTTAGTTGAAATATCTAATTCTTTTAATGATTCCAACGATCCTAATGAGTTTGGTAATATCGTCAACTGATTTTTACTTAAATCTAATACTTCAAGAGATTTTAAGTTCCCAAGAGAATCAGGAATGAATTTTAATTTGTTATCATATAAATCTAACTCCTTTAAGGACGTAAGATCTCCAATCGAGTCGGGTAACATTTCAAGCTCGTTACGATCAACCTTTAATGTTTCGAGAGTTTTTAATTTGCAAATCGAATCTGGTAATCGTTTAAGCATATTTCTATCCAATCTTAATGTTTTAATCGCACTTAAGGACTCGAGCTCAGGCAGTGATGTTAATTGATTATTTGTTATTTCTAATTTAATAAGAGATCTAAGTGAATTAATGGATATTGGCAGCTCAGTAAGGTAATTGGATGAAACATTTAAGTTTTCTAGCGATTCAAGATATCCTATAGACTCTGGGAGAATAGGAAGCTTATTAGACATTAGTCCTAAATATTTAAGGTTTTTTATGTTTCCTATTGAATTTGGCAGGTAAGTAAGATTATTTCCTTTTAAGAAAAGAGACGATAAAGAAGTTAAATTTCCTATTGAGTTTGGTAATTTACTTAATTTATTATTTCTCAAATTCAGTCTCTTTAAAGAACTTAGCGACCCAATAGCTTCAGGTAAATGATCCAGGTTGTTATTTCCTAAATATAACAGTTTTAAAGATTGTAATTCTTTAATAGAGTCTGGAAGCTCGTTTAACATGTTATAACTCAGATCTAAAGATACTAAGTTTTTAAATGCCCCAATAGTATCTGGTATTTTGTAAAGAGAGTTTTCGCTCAAATCTAATAGAGTAAGGCAAGTCAATGAACTTATAGTATCTGGCAATATGGTTAATCGATTGGTTTCTAAATGCAATTCTTTTAATGAAGAAAGAGAATAAATTGATTTTGGTAATTTTACTAACCTATTTTCGCTCAAATCTAAAGTATCAAGGGAAGGAATAAAACATAGCTCTTCTGGAATAACTTTTAACTTATTACCTCTTAATAGAATTTTCTTTAAACGAGTAAGAGTAGTAATTTTCTCGGGTATTATTGTTAACCCACAAGAAAATAGGCTTAAGCCTTCTACATGGTTGTCTCTAACTGTGTAACCAAACGTATAACTTTGAAGTTCTGAAACTTCTGGTATAGACAAGCCTATTAGTTTTTCTAAGTAATTAAGAAATTTGCGTTCTTCCTCACTAATTGGCATGAAAATCTCCAAATACGTTATTCATTCATTAAATGGTTAATAAATAGTCTAAAGAAGTAATAGAAAATGGAATATATATGGTTTAACATTTCGACAATATTGAATTAGGGGAAACAATGAAAAAAAAAAACAAAAAAATAGTTGTTAAAATTGATTTTGAAACATTCTAGACTCAGAAATCGATATCTTTACCTTCATAGGCATATTCGTACAATTTTCTGAATTCTTCACCACTCGTTGACCTAGGTGTTAGAACAGAACTGGCATCTTGATAACATAAATTAACTAAGCCTTCCAAGTCTTTATGAAAGTCTTCTTTTGAAACACCAGTTTCTTTAAGACTTGAAGGAAAGTTAACCTCCTTTTGAAGTTCAACCAATTTATCTATAACTTTATCTGCAGCATTTTTGTCTCCTTCACTCCAAGAGACCCAACCTAATTGTTTTGCTAGTTTAGCGTATATCTTGACGGCATTGTCTTTCTCAGGATCGTTTAAAATAAACTGAGTAACATATTTCATTACAATTCCTACACTCTTGCCGTGATGTACATGATACATCGAGCCCCATGAATGCCCAAGCGTGTGCCCTATATGAACTTGTCCATTTCCAAAAGCTAAACCTGCAATAGTAGCTGCTTGGTGAAGAAAATCTCTAGCTTCTTCATTTTTTTCGTCTTTGTAGATTACTGGTAAATATTTAAAGATCAATTCGATTGCTTTTAGTGCTAAAGCATCACTAAATTCATTTCTCCATAAAGTCCCTAAGCCTTCTATAGAATGAGAGAGAGCATCAAAAGCAGTGTTAACAGTTAGTTCTGTAGGCATACCCATTGGAAAAACGGGGTCAATAATCGCGTAAGTTGGGATTAGTCCTCTATGAAGATAGAAATACTTCTTCCATATCTCTTCTTCATAGCGAGAAATTACTGTTACAAAGGTTGTTTCTGCTCCTGTTCCAGAAGTTGTAGGAATAGCAACCATCTTTGCTTTTTTGCCCATATCATAGAGATCATTTCTAAAGGCATGAATGTCATCCAGAACAAAATCAGGATATTCGTATAAACACCAAACTACTTTAGCAGTATCTATAACTGAACCACCGCCTAACGCTATAATGATGTCGGGAGCATAATTAAGACACTGTTCTCGAGCTTTTAGAACGCCATCCTCCCTAGGATCTGGGACTACATCGTCAAAAACTTCATATTCCTTTCCAAATTTATCAAGAGCATCGGTCAGAGTTTTTAAATAACCTAAATCCTTGACAACTTTATCAGTAACTATGAAACATTTACCACCTGAAATATTTTCCATAAAATCTAAGGAATCAGGCCCGTAGATTATATTAGGGGAAAAGAAAAACCACATTTTATAGATTCACCATCTAATTATTAAATATTTTTTTAAATTAAATTTCTATTTTTATAGATTAATAATACTTATATTTTTTTAGATTAAATAAATTATTAACAGAGGTAAAGAAAAATAAAACCTCTATGGTCTAAAAAAAATGGCTTACAATCATGGAAGATTCTGAAAAAGAAAACTTGTTTGTAACATTCAAAGGAGTTATTGAGAGTATCATTTTCGACAAACGCAGAAATCCAAAGAACAATAAAACGCTTGATGCCTTTCAAGCAAGGATAAACATGGGGCTTCAAACTGAAGAGGATTTTTACTTATGGGTTAATCTTACTGCCGAAAATGGGAAATACGCCCTTGGTAAAGGTAAATTGGAAGAGTATGATTTAGAGATAATGGCAACTCCAGAAGATATGATGGGTTTTTCTAGCGGCGAAAACTCAACGCTCCACATGATGATGAAAAAGAATAAATACGGATTTAAAAAGTTAAGATACGATAAAAGTAGCGACGGAAAAAGAAATTTTGGCATATTGTTAAAACTACCGAAAGTCCTCGTGTTAGATAAGATCAAACCACCTAAAAAATAGCATATCAAAAAATCCAATAAATAGCCTAGCTAATATTTTTGTACAGTTTTATTTTTGAAAATGAAACTGGACTTTTTTTCTCTTAACTTAGATGACCTAATTTCGTATTGATGCTGAAATACATCAATTTCTCCAGTTCTTTCATCTAGAATCAAAATAATAATAGATGGATTTCGACTTGCCACAAATGACCATGCTCCGGTGACGCTTCCAGGATTCAACAATAACACTCCATGATTAGTTAGAACAACTTCTTCCTTGTGAGTGTGTCCCGATATGAGGATATTATAGTTGTTGTCAATCGCGAGAGTTCCAAGTTGTGCGTGATCTCCCCTTGGGTGGATTTGATGACCATGTGTTAACCCAACTGTTAAATTTTCTTTAGCTTCTATACATACATCGATGTGTTGATAAATTGGAGCATTTTGGTTTCCACCATAGTAATCCATATTTCCAACTACAACTAATACTTCGCTTTTTGTTATTTTTTTTAAGTAACTCATAAATATTGGAGCATTAACAACGTCACCAGTGAAAAAGGTATAATCGAACTTTCCATTTAATACATTCTTTTCTAGCACATCACAAATTTGAACTGGAATGTTTTTGGCTCTACGAGGTATATGAGAATCACCAATTGCCAGTATTTTTATCATAAGTAGCTCGAAAATATTTAAGTAGTAGGAAAAATAAATCCTTATATTCAATTCAATAAGCTATGATTAATTCGAATGTTTACCGGGTAATTATTAATTCTTCTAACTTCTTTTTCATTTTTTGAATGTGGGGTTTCTCAAAATGCTTTCTAACGGGCTCTAATATCTCAGTTATCTTATTTGCTACTCCAATTTTAAGATCAAGAGGATGCAAGCTTTTTGATAAAAATGCCTTCTCTAATTCTGTATAAGAATTGAATTCTATATCTCCACCAAATTTTGGTTTTCTTTCAATTAGAATATTTGAACCTTTATTTCGAAAAATCACATATTTAGCCCAATCTAAAATTGGATTAACAGAAACATTTCCTTCTGGACAGAAAGCGTGTTTAACTTTATTTTTTATTTCTTCTGGAGTATCGTTAACAAATACCGCCGAATTTGGTATTGATTTACTCATTTTCATATCTGACCACATTTCTTGAAGTTGAGTTTGATCTTCAATGGGCCAGATTGCAGGTTTTGTCAATCCAAGTATTAAATGATGATGAACGCATATAGGTTTTATTTTTTCTCCATTTTTGTTTACTAAATTGTTCTTTTTCATTTTTAATGCGACATCTCGAGCTACAACATGAGCTTTTCTCTGATCATATCCTGCATGGGCTAAATTAACATTTTGTATAAATATATCAGCAACTTGCATAGCGGGATACAGTAATTTGGCGAAATCAACCCCTTCACCTAATTTTCGTCCCATTATCGTGATACTTCTGTGCATTCTGTTAAGAGTTGTGTTTTTACATACATCAATAAATGTCTCCCAGTATTCGTCATTATTGTGATAAAGATCGGTCCCTAAAGTGAATTTAACTTTCTCTGCGTCAGCTCCAACAGCTCTCAAGCAAGCTTTTAACCCTTCTTTAAAATAACCAGTCGCAATTTCCTGGATTTGTTCTAAATCTCCGCCTAATTTATCATTTATCCAACTATGCCAATCAGCTAAGAACACTGAACAGTTAGCCCCAGCATCTAAGAAATCTTTTATTTTTGACATACAGACAATACCTGTCCCTAAGTGAACCTTTCCTGAAATTTCAAATCCAATATAATGATTTAAAGGCACTCCCGATTCCAAATATTGTTTTAAATTGTCCTCAGTTAAAATTTCTTCAGTTCCTCGTTTAATTAATTCAAATTGTTCTGAGACATTCATGAGTATAAATAAAATTAGAAGATTTAATTATTTTATTAC
>JAHLWV010000190.1 GCA_019057735.1 Promethearchaeota archaeon
ATTTCCTCCCCAGTAAAATTTTATTAATCTTCCTTTATTTGTGTCATTAACAAAAAACTAAAAAACTAATGATGTGAATAACATGGTTTTAGAAACGAATATAACTAAAATGTTTGGGATCAAGCATCCAATCGTCGCAGCACCAATGGGCCCTTTCTACACCACCCAATTAACGATTGCTGTATCTGAAGCGGGAGGTCTAGGCGTGTTGAGCCATTCTGCTTTAATAAGCGATTACATGAGCGGAAAAAATCCCATACAAATTTTAAAAGATAACATGTTAGAGGTTGTTGAACATACGGATAAACCATTTGGATTTAACATAAGAACCTCTAGAAGAGAAGTTGAATCGCCAATCTTGGTAAAAGAAATTCCTAAATTCATAATGTCAAATCCGAAACTGAAAGAGCAATGCATTTATGCCATCACTAGCGCAGGATCCTCAAAAACATTACCACAGTCTAAATCTTATCAAAAATTAAAAGAAAGCGGATCGCAAATAAAACATTTCCACGTTGCTCCTGCTTTATGGCTTGCAGATAAGTGTGTAGCCTCTAATGTCGATGGTGTTGTCGTTACAGGAACAGAAGGAGGTGGACATCAATCCTACGAAAAAGTTAGCTCGTTAGTCTTACTTCAACAAGTCATAAAAAAACATCCAGATCTCCCTATAATTGCTTGTGGTGGTTTTGCTACTGGCGAAGGTGTTGCTGCTGCATTGGCGTTAGGTGCAGGGGCTGTTGCTATGGGTTCACGATTTATTGCATCGGAAGAAAGCGAGTTTTCCAAGGAATATAAAACAATTCCATCTAAATCTAAAGCTCAAGATACCATCTTAGCAACTGGAGCGCTTGGACCTATTCGGCTATGGAAGAACGAATATTCGCTCCATCACGGCCTCGTGACGGATAAAGAAGCAAAAATGGCTGAAGAAGCGGGAATGACTCAACAAGACATAATTAAGGAAGGAAAAGCATACGAAGCAGCCTACACAGGCGATATTAATTCTGGTGCTGTTTTACTAGGACAGAGTATTGGTTTAATCGATGATCTGAAGAGTGTCAAAGTTATTATAGAAGAAATTGTTCAAGATGCTGAAAAGCGATTGAAAATAGCCGCAAGCTATATAAAATAAAATTATTTTTTATTTTTATTTTTATCAAAAAATACATTTAATAAAAAAATAGATAGATAATCTAAATTATCTTTTAGATCCTTTTACATCAATTCTGGTTAAATTGAACCATTGAGATATATGTTAGACGTCGAGATTTTCGATAATCGTGGCAACTCCCTGACCTCCTCCCACGCATGCGTTAGCGATACCATATCTCGCTTTCTTTTCCTTTAATATCCTTGCAACAGTGCCTGTTAACCGTATCATTGTTGAGCCTAAAGGGTGCCCTATAGCAGTGGAACCACCCATAACATTAACTTTTTCTTCAGAGATGTTAAATTTATCCATACAATTTAACGCAACGATACAAAACGCCTCGTTTATTTCCCAATAATCGATATCATCAGCTGTCAATCCCGCATATTTTAGAGCTTTTTGAGTTGCTGGAACTGGACCTCTTCCCATTACAGTAGGATCTACGCCTGCCCATCCAATTGATACGATTCTTGCCAAGGGTTCAATTCCTCTTTTCTTTGCTTCTTCAGCTTCCATAAGTACAGCTGCTGTAGCTCCTGCGTTTAAAGGAGACGAATTTCCGGCAGTAATTACACCCTCTTCAGTACCTTCTCTCTTTAAATAACCTTCTTTTCCCCCATTTCTTTCTAAGAAAAAAGGTTTTGATATTCGACGCAACTGAGAAACTGTTTCTAGAGTAGATTTTCTAGGATTCATGTCTCTATCGATAATCATTTTCTCTTCCACATTTCCTGGAGCGTGTCCTTCAATGGGTATGATTTCGCCTTTAAAAAAACCATCTT
The DNA here is from genome assembly GCA_019057735.1 of Promethearchaeota archaeon. The sequence goes on from JAHLWV010000190.1 coordinate 1,936, forward strand.
CGTGACTCTTAACAGCCAGATTATGACTTCTTACACCAAATTTGTCTAGATCTTCTTTGGTAAATGTAGGAACTTCTTCTTCGTATACCTTCTGTGCCGTTTGTAGCATATTAAATACCGTTTGTAGATCCAAATCTGGTCTATAAAACTTGCTTTTTTTATTAGCTGTTGATGTATTGGGTTCTGTTCCTTTACCTCTAACGCGAGTCATGTGCTCAAAACCAGTAGCTAATGCGCTCTTAATCTGTCCCGTCATAATTTCCATAATGTTAACATGCATCCCGCTACCAGCTGAACCGCATTGTCTATCTATGGAAAATGCTGGAACTTCATATGGAAACCCCGCCAAAAATAAGGGAATTCGTCCACCATAAGTCCAATTCTCTAATACACCTGTTGCAGTTCCAACTGATACTTCCCCCATATCTTTCTTTTCTATGCCTTTATCCGCTAATCTTCCATCAAAAAATTTCATTAACAACTCCGCTAGTAACGCATCTCCTCTGATCTCGCCAAATACATCCCTTTCAGGTTGAGTTGGTCTAGATCGAGAAAAAGCTGTACGAGCGTAATCAACTAACCACACTTCTTTCAAATATAATTCACCTTATACATTAAATTTTAAAATTATTAAAATAAATTGTTTATAAAAAAATTGTTAATAATTAATTATTTAGTATTTTATATAAATATACAGTTTCTATTAATGTAGTGAACATTTTCGTTCAGTAGCTTGAAAATTATGAATGAAATAAATATTTTAACAACATCGACATATAGTATCAAAATTACGTATGCAAATTATTTATTTGAGTAAAAAGAACAGAAATATTTATTAGATTTTCAATTTATATAAACTAAAATCTGTAAAAATAAAATTGATGATTTATGACTTTAGTGAGTACAATCCCTAATAAAATTCCAAAAAGGCTTTTACGCGAATTGAAAAAAGAAAAGTATGATAATATTATTCTTTTTACTTTAGCAGTTTATGGGCCTCATAAAACGAAAGAGTTAGTAAACGATCCTAAAATTCCTATTGAAAATCGATTGGACAAGGAGCTATTTAAGAAATGGGTAACTGAGTTAAATGACAACAGCCTTATTAATGAATATAATCTCGACAATGAAATCTATTATAAAATAACTAATAAAGGCGAAGAAGAGTTTATGAAGCGTATTGAGGACAATTCTTCTCTAAAGCTGCTCAGGGATAACCTTATAAACACTTTTGATGCGCTTCTTGGAGGATCGGTAATAAACAAGAAGGTAAATTCTAGATCCACTTCTGGATACACTCTGAGTTATAAGAATTTTATTTTTGGTCTATTTTCAATTAATTGGCGTTTACCCGATATGTTAAGCGCAGGAACTAAAGCGAGCGATTTAATTCCCGACAAAAAAATGTCTTTCGGTAATATTTTAGATTATAACGCAGAACATTACGGCAATAGGCCTGCTCTTTTATATGAAGACATTAAGTATACTTACAAAGAGTTAAATGAATGGATGAATCGGTATGCTCATTTTTTTCTTTCTATCGGTTTAAAAAAGGGAGATGTGATTAATGTTTTTTTAGAAAATCGACCAGAATTGATGTTTATTCTCGGGGCTATGGCAAAAATCGGGACAATCGCCTCCTTAATTAATACAAGACAGAGAGCCGCTTCGCTTATTCATAGCCTTACAGTTAATACAGTTAAAGCTTATATAATTGGTGAAGAACTCTATCCCAATTTTCGAAATATTATGACGGATCTAGAATTAACGAATGAAGATAAGCTCTTTTTTTTAGCAGATAAAAGTGAGATGGAATTGCCTGAAGGGTTTATTAATTTAAAAGAGAAAATTAATGATCAAGCAACAAACACGCCATCCGCTATAAATGAAATTAAAGGAATAGATCCTTATGCCTATATTTTTACATCAGGGACAACAGGACTCCCTAAAGCAGCACCGATGAGGCATATTCATATGATTGGTTCTATTTATGCATGGGGTGGGATGGCGCTGAATATGCAGCCTGAAGATATTATCTACATCAGTCTTCCATTATTTCATAGTAATGCAATGCATATAGGATGGGCCAGTGCCTTGTGTGTTGGTTCAACAGTAGCTTTGGCCCGAAAATTCAGTGTAACTAATTTTTGGAAAGAAGTAAGGAAACACAAAGTTACTTGTTTTAATTACATTGGTGAATTATGTCGGTATCTATTGAATCAAGCTCCAAGTATAGAAGATCGAAGACACAATGTTTATAAAATTTGTGGGAATGGACTTCGCCCTGAGATATGGAAAGAATTTAAGGAGAGATTTGGGATTCGAGAAGTTTACGAACATTATGGAGCAACAGAGATTAGAGGAATGTTTTGTAATTATTTTAATATAGACTGTACTATAGGAATTAATTTTGCTACGTACGCTCTTGTTAAGTATGATATTGACATTAATGAACCTTTTCGAGATGAAAATGGTTTTTTTCAAAAGGTTGAGGAAGGTGAGGCTGGATTGTTACTTATGAAAATCTTTGATCCAACTACTTTCGCTGGATATACTGATAAAAAAGCAACTATGAAAAAGATTTTGAAAAATCCATTTGGTAATGGAGAGTCTTGGTTAAATACTGGTGATATGCTCAGAAATATCGGTTATTACCACGCTCAATTTGTTGATCGCTTAGGAGATACATTCCGTTGGAAAGGAGAAAATGTATCTACCTCAGAAGTTGAGGATGTCCTTTCTTCATTTAAACAAATCGAACATTCATCCGTTTATGGTGTAGAAATTCCAGGTACTAACGGGCGTGCAGGCATGGCTTCGATTATCACTACTGAAAGTTGTGAAAATTTTGACTTTGACGGTCTTTTGTCAATGTTAAAAACGAATTTACCTGAATATGCGATTCCTAAATTTATCCGGTTTCTTTCTGAATTATCAACGACAAGTACTTTCAAAATAAAGAAATCTAAAATGAAACAAGAAGGGTTTGACATCAAGAAGATAGCTGATCGAATCTATATTCTTTTACCTGGCAGTAAAGAATACACCTCTCTTTCAGAAATAATTTGTAAAAATATTGGGAAAGGTGAGTATCGATTTTAGAAGTTAGTGTAAATTTCTTCATCTTTTTTATGCTGAGACCTTATAAATATAAAAATATTTTTAATATAAGAAATTAGTGATTACAAAATTGGCTA
>JAHLWV010000191.1 GCA_019057735.1 Promethearchaeota archaeon
ATTGATAATATTTTTATAAAATTATGTTCTTCGATTTTTGTATGAATGTTAATATCAAAGATTTTTATGTGTCTGTTTGAGGTATTCGAAATAGTTGCTTTTAAAATAGCAAAAAATGAAAATAATATCCCTGAAAATAAATCTTCTTTGAGCAAGTTAAATATAATTAATCCAACAATGAGATGATAAAAGTAGTTAATCACTACATGAACTTTCTCTAAATCTTTATTCAAATGCGATTCAAGTTCCATTTTAATCTCTTTTTCGTGTTCCTTAAGTTCTTTATCTTGTTGGTTTAAACCGGATATAGTTTCAGCTAATTTTCTTACTGTGAGTTTGTCCCATTTTTCTCTCTCGAGTTCTACATTTAATTTGCGTTCTGTTATCTTTCCCTCAATCTCTAACTGCTTTTTTTTTATTACTAAATCTTTTATTATTGTTCTGCATTGATTTCCAACGCGTTTTAGAATCATTTTTTCGCTTAAGTGTATAAAACAAAAACCAACAAAGATAGCAGAATAAGTAAAAATTTCTTGATTATATTGAGATAATTCTTGAAATATCTCTGGTAACAGTTTTAAGAAAAAATATGCTATTGAAAATCCTGCAATTATGGAAACTTGCTTTTCTTTTGATTTAGGTCCTTTACATTCAAAACAGTATTTTTCGTGATAAAATTCGGTTAAAAGAAATAGAACACCAATAACTAGTCCTAAAACTAAGGCGATAACTATATTTACTTCTAACATCTTAAGATTTTAGTAACCAACGCTTTAATATAAGTTTGATTTTTATAAATCATTAAATTTGTTAATCCAAAAGGAAAGTGGAAATTTAATAAGAATGAAAGTAAAAAAATGATTATATTATATAAAGTATTTTTGCTGAAGCATAACATATTTGTTGTGATCGGCAAACTCGTCTTCAACAAGTCTAAAAACTATATCGTATAATTGTCGAAAGAGTTCTTCAGGAAAAGCTTTGTGCTCAAAGACTATATCACAAACTAACTCTTCTGCTAATATCTGCGAATTAACCGCTTTGTTATACAATAAAAATTTCATCATTGAAGCGTCTATTTTCGATTTTACAATATTTTTAATGATTTCTAAACTTAAGTCTCGCTCTGGATCAAGAAAGTATGGGAAATTCATATCGTCTAGAATTTTAATGTATCCAAAACGAGAAATTATTTTGTTAACGCAATATTCTAACGAACTGATTTCTAAATTAAATATTTTACAGAAACTTTTTTTACTTTCGTGGGCAGGAAACGCAAAAGGATGTCTTGTCACAATGTAATAGGCAGCAATAAAAAACTTGTATAGATTATGAGGAATTTTACTATTAGCTCTTAAATACCTATATACTAAAGAAACAGTATCTAAAACAAAATTTTTATCTATGTCAAACTGGGTTAAAAAATCTTCTCCATCTTTAATCAGATCGATTGTGATCCTATCTTTGGTATTAATAACTTCAATTTCAGGGGTATATAATTCTAACATTTCTCACACGACACCTTATCTCTTCTATTTTTTCAAAGAAATATCGATATAATATATCGATATTATTACAATGTGCATCTACATATTTAAGCTTATGCATCACATGTGATGCATAAATGTATCAGAAATGCAAATATTTATATATATAGATATTCATCATTCTTATATATGCCATCTGAAGCTGAATATCAAGAAGAAAAAGATCGTAAAAAAGAGAATCCCAGAATTTCAGTAAAGATTCAAGATGATTTTGATTATAGAATAGTAAGTAAGATGGCTAAAAATAGGGATACATCTCTTTCTGGAGCCGTACGAGATATCATACATCAATGGATATTATTGAACACAGAGATGCTAAAAAAAACATATAGTGTTGATATTGATGATGTTAACGAAGAAATATTTCTAGAAACTGCAAGTTTAGTTTATGATAAAGAATTGAAACCCTTAGAAGTTAAACTTATTAATGAGTTTCCAGGATTTTTTGAAATGGTTGAGGATGTTGATATTCAAGATTTAGCAGATCATTTCGAGGTCCCAATAAAAACAATTAAAAAAATATTATTTACACATGCGAAAGTTATAAAGTCAAAGGGTTTAAATCTAACTTTAAAAGAAGGGAGAATATTCAAGAGAGATTAATATGGATATTTTAAGTAATAATAGTGCTAAGCGTAAAATTAACAAAGTAAATGACATATATTCTGGAAATGAGCAAATTGAATTCATAAACCGTCATCCAATTTTTAAAACGCTTATGAAATTAGAGTTTGAGGATGTTCTTCGAAGACTAGCAAAAAAATAATTTTCTAAAAAAAAGAATTAGCAAGTCTGTAGTAAAGCGATATCTTCCATTTGTTGCTACCATAACCTAAAGGATAAATAAATCGATAAAATCTGAGCATATTAAACGTTAACATTGAATATGATATATGAATAACATTAACATTATTTAATACTAATCTACAAATCTTTCGTAAATACAATAAAAAGACGCTTAGAAATTAAGCGATCTGAACATAATAAAGAGAATTTCAGATGGCAATTGAAAAAGTGAGAGAAGCAATCAGAATACGGTTAGAAGAAATATACGAAGTAGAGTCAGAATTTCAACAAACTCTATCCAAAGTTGTTATTCCATTTTCAGAAATATTTAAAAAACCGAATTCTTCAGAATTCAAATCAATAAATAACGGGCTCCCTTTTAGTAAATGGGATAAGAAATTTAAAAATATCCTCTTAAAAGAATTATAATAATTACGAACTAAGCGATTTCGCTACTAGATCTAAATCCTTTTCTAATAAATCTAAAAACTTAAAAATCCATTCTTTACATATTACTTAATATTGACTAATTAATTTTAGGTGAATCGTTTGGCAGAGGAAGAAGAAGAAGATGGGTTTGCATTAGATCCAGAGCAATTAAACATATTTTACGAGGTCCTTTTCAAAAGGATTATGGATGTAATGGATAACCCTAATGTTAACGTTAATCCCTTTGAGGATATGGTAAAAATTTTAAGCCGGTTAAGCGAAATATTTAGTTTTAAGAGCATGATAACTATCATTCCTGAATTAATAGGATACGCCATAAAATACGGTATGATGGTAGAAAAATCCTACGATGAAATAAGGGCAAGCTCAGAGGAAGACGAACAAGGATTTGGCCCAGAAGGAGAAAAGGCAAAGAAAAGATCCGTAATTAAGAAAGATGTAGATAAACTTAGAATGTTTTTATGATTATTTTCTATTTTTTTAACTTTTTAACCTGAAGTAAAATATTTAGTTTGACTTACAATTGATAAATTGGAATGATCAATTCAGAAGAAAAATCGAAAACATTTATTATTAAATGTAGCCTAAAAGAATATTAAAACTTAGTAAAATTTTAAAAGACAATTAATTATTTATAAACTAAGAAATCAGTGATAAATACCATGAATGAAGTAAAAACCGAAGGTATTCCCTTTTATATTGTTGATGTATTTGCAGAAGAAAAATACTCTGGCAACCAACTCGCTGTTGTAATAAGTAGAAATAAGCTTAACGACGAAGACATGCAACGCATCGCGAAAGAAATGAATTACTCCGAAACCACATTCATTACATCCGTTGAGAATTACGATATCAGAATCTTTACTCCTGAAGTAGAGTTACCTTTTGCGGGACATCCTACAATTGGGACAGCTTACATATTACAGCATGAATTCATGAAAGAAAAAGCTAAAACTATGTCTCTAAACCTAAAAATTGGCCAAATTGCAATATTATTCAAATATAGAGGTGAAATTCTTTCAGAAACATGGATGGTACACAATGAACCAGCATTCAGCGGGTTTTTTGCACCGGACTTGATAGCCGATGTTCTAGGTATAAACGAAAATGATATCGATGGCAGATTTAAAATTCAAGAGGTTTATACTGGTATTTCAACTATCATTGTACCTTTAAAATCCTTAGATGCAATAAAAAAGGTGCGTATTAATAACGAAAACTATACCCACCTGATTAAAAATACACAAGCTAAAACTATATTAGTTTTTTGTCCCGAAACTTACGATAAAAGAAACGATTTAAATGTGCGGTTTTTTGCTGATTACTATGGAGTTCCAGAAGATCCAGCCACCGGTTCTGCAAATGGTTGTTTAGCGGCTTACTTGGTAAAGTACGATTATTTTGGTAAAAATAAAATCAGTATTCGAGTTGAACAGGGCTATGAAATAGGTAGAAGATCACTACTTCTCTTAAAAGCTGAAGAAAAAGAAGGAAAATTCTATATCACTGTTGGCGGTAAGGTCATACTAATTGCTAAAGGAACTTTACTCTAACAGTAAAGTGCACAACGCCTGGTAGGTAAATTAACTAATTAATTGGAATAAATCTATTTCTTTAAATAATTTAGTTTAAAATTATTGGTAAATTGCTTTATCGATTTAATATTGGAAATAAAGATTTTAGATAGTTGGAGAAAAGATCACCAGATTATTCTCGAGAAAATTTTTACTTATGCGGACTTACCTGATAATAGAGAAATCCAAAAAAAAAAATTCTTGCTGTTGACCGAACTATTTTTAAAACTATGTACTAATAAGAACTATGTAAGCAACTTTAGAAACTTTTCAAGCTTAATTTTAATCCTTCTCAATTTATACAAAAAGAATTATCCTATCGATATTTTCTCCAAAGAAAAGTTAGAAATTCTTGAAACTAAGAGAGATGCATCAGAGTTCAAACATATTTTAAAACAAGAACTACGGAATAGTAAACCATTACTTTAGTTAATAACACACCAACAGGCCATCAAATCATTAATTTTGTGGAGCCTATTTGATTTTAATCTAATAATAATATAATGAGATAATACAGAGAGGGATAATAAAATGAGTTCGAAAGTATCTGACAAGAAATTTCATAAAAGCTACCTCATGCTTGAATTAGAGTTATCCGATACCATTATCTCGTTTAAAGAATTGTTCGGTTATATTGGAGCTGAAGATATCTATTCTGGAAAAGAAGAAATACCTTTTAAAGAAAAATTAATCGAATTTCAGAAGATAATGCTAAGTGAATTCACAACTTAATTTTTTTTTTTCTACCTATTTT
>JAHLWV010000192.1 GCA_019057735.1 Promethearchaeota archaeon
TCGCTCTATTTCTTCTTTACTTAAAACTTTAGGCTCTATTTCCTTCATTTTTATCAAGCTAAATTTATTTTAGAAATTTAAGATTATAATTTTGAATGTATAATTCTCAAAACTAAACTATTGTAAAAAGTTTTATTTATTTAATTAAATTTAACATAGTGAAAAAAAATGAAAACTTTCTTGCTTCTATCCAATTTCTTGGATATAGATCAAATCATACTTTAAAAACCCATTCTCCATTTCGCATTATTGGTTCTGTGGTTTCATCTTCTAATACTCCATCTACACTCATTTCCCCTGAGCCAATCATAAGATCAAGATGGATAGAGCTACTATTGCCTCCAGCAGCCATAAATTCTTCATCAGTAAGTGCATTACCATTTTTCAACGAATTTCTGTAAGCTTGGCCTATTGCAATATGATTTGAAGCATTTTCATCGAGTAAAATATTATAAAAAAGCAATCCTGTCTGTGATATAGGAGAACTATGGGGCACTAAAGCTATCTCTCCTAATCTTCGAGCTCCTTCATCAATATTAATTATCTTATCCATAATTTCATCACCAACCATAGCTTTTGCCTCAATTATACGCCCTTTAGAAAACTTAAAGATGCATCCCTCGATAAGTTGTCCTTGAATTAAAACTGGTCTAGTAGTTTTAACAACCCCATCCACTCGATCTTTATCTGGGAGCGTAAAAATCTCTTCTGTAGGTAAGTTTGGTGTAAATTCAATTCCATTCTGTGATGCTACACTCCCACCATCCCAAATATGGTCCTTAGGTAACCCAACTGTTAGATCTGTTTCTGGAGAAGTTAATTTTAGTGCTCTATACTGCTTCTGATTTAAATAATTACATCGCTTTTTGAGGTTTTCATTATGATTTTGCCAAGCAGAAATTGGATTTTCTTCAGTTATTCGACAAATTTCGAATATGATATCCCACAATTTCTGAACTCGTTCATTCGAAGGAATGTGTGGAAGTATTTTATCTGCCCAAGCCTTGTTTGGTGTTGAAATGATTAACCAGTTTGAAGCAAATTGACTAGCAAGATTTGAAACAGGTTTGAGATGCTTAATTAAGAAGAGTGAAAATTTTAAAATCACGCTAAGGTCCACATCTTTCAGCAAATCAGGATTCGGGCTCATAATGCCAATACTCGCATCTCCTGCTTTAAGATTCTCGAGCCTCGCATTTATTCTCCATTTTGGATATTCTCTAAGCGATTTTTTAGGACCGTATTGTAATCGAATCAAGCGCATTTGCTCATCTGCCCATACCACATCAACTAACCTTGCGCCCATTTGATATGCTTTTTTCGCAATTATCCGTACCAACGGAGCTGCTTTAAAAGATATGCCATCACCTTCAACAGAAGGCCCTCCAATAAGTAAACGCTGTTTAGGTTGGAAATTTAACCCTACCTTTAATATCACTTCAGCATATTTCTCTAATTTTTGTTCAAACTCGGATGACATTACATTTCCACCAAATTTGTAAGAATATTTAGTAGTAGTTGATAATTACATTAAATACCTTTATATATGTTTTGCCTTCCTATCATATAAAACGGCTAGTGCCTAGCCAGAAAGTAGTTATTGTGATAACTGAAGGTAATATCGATTTAAATGTAATTCAAAATAATAAATGAATTAGTATTTATAAAAAAAAGATTTAAGATTCTTTTTGAATTTCTACACTTACTCTACTAATATATGATATTAAAAGGATATCATGAAATCTTTTTCCTTATTAATCAAACCCGCCTCAGCTGATTGTAATCTAAGATGTGAATATTGTTTTTATATAGATCATCTTGAAAATGGAAACAATAATCCTCGAATGACTGTTGAGACATTAGAAATCATGATAAAAAGTTATATGAGTACGGATCAGAACAAACATTACGCTTTTGGATGGCAAGGTGGAGAACCTACTTTAATGGGTCTAGATTTCTTTAAGAAAGTTGTCGAATTCCAACTGAAATACGCTCCACCAGGTTCTTCAATTAGTAATGGAATTCAAACTAACGCAACAATGATTACAGAAGAGTTAGCCAAGTTTTTTGGAGAATACAAATTTCTCCTTGGTGTAAGCTTGGATGGACCAGAATATCTTCATGATTACTATAGGAAAACCATTGGCCAGAAGCCAAGTCATGCGCTAGTCATGCGTGGTATAGAGCGTCTCAAGCGAAATGGTGTTGAATTTAATATTTTAACTTTAATTAACAATCTAACGGTAAAAAAAGCTAAAGATATCTATCGTTACCTTTGCGATAAGGGTTTTTATTTCCATCAATATATTCCCTGCGTTGAGTTTTATGAAAATGGTGTTCTTAGACGATTTTCTATTACCGGAGAAGAATGGGGGATGTTTCTATCCGATCTATTCGATGAGTGGATAATAGAAGATGTAAACAAGGTTTCTATCCGATTATTTGACTCGATTATGGAATACCTAATTTATGGAAGATATAATGTTTGCTATATGCAAGATAATTGTGTTCAATATTTTGTGGTAGAATATGATGGTGGGGTTTATCCATGTGATTTCTTTGTCAAGGATAATCTATTATTGGGAAATGTTAATAATAATTCATGGGAAGAACTTTATAATTCTCAAACCTATCACAATTTTGGAAATCAAAAATCAAATTGGAATGACGAGTGCAATTTATGCCCTTATCTTAACTTATGTCATGGAGATTGCCAAAAATTTCGCTGTGGAGCACCAAAGCATTCTAAGCAATTGAGTAATCTATGTCAAGGGTGGAAAATTCTTTATACGAGAACACTTCCTCGTTTTAAAATTATTGCTGATAAGTTTAAGAAAGAAAATAATATCAAAGGTTCCTACCCATTTAAATTTCCCAAATTTGGGAGAAATGAATTATGTCCTTGTGGTAGTAGTAGAAAATTTAAAAATTGTTGTGGTAATTACTCAGAAGTCATTAAAATTAAGTAGTGATTTTTATATTTTCGTTCTAATAACATAAAATAAGGTCTTAACGCAAACTATTTCTGTTATATATCTTTCAGATACCAAACATCAAATTAATCATTATAATGAGTACGATCACAACTCCCCGAGAACTGCATGGAAAACGATTATTTGGATATTCTCTCGGAGATTTAGGATTTACTCTTCCTAATATGTTTACAGAAGTATTTATTTTTCAATATTATGTCTATACTATTAATTTAAATGCTCTTTTAGTATCAATTGGAGTTACAACGCAATTAATCATCGGTGCTATAGCTGCCATTATTTTTGGAGTTATTATAGATAACAAAAAGCCTGGAAAATTAGGAAAAGACGCCCATTTTTGTTAATTGGTTTACCTGTGTGGACTATTACAACGATTATGATATGGTTTCCGCCACTTTGCCCCCAGGATAATTCATTATACTTTCCTACTGCTTTTTTTTTCTGGGGAGTAACTATGGTTCGGACAATCTTTCGAGCGCTTATATTTAATGTTCACGCTTCAATGCTCCCTGAACAGTCACAGACGCTAAAGAACCGAGAAAAAGTTGCCTCAATTCGATCTGCTTTTTCCATTATCGCCTCAATCTTCGCTATGCTCCTTCCTTTAATCATCCATAGTTTATTAAGTGATCCCACAAATGTTAAATGGTGGGAACCATCTGGAAAAATAATATTACTATATATTCCTCTAATAGGAATAATATTTACTGCTTTTGGATTAATTACTGTAATTATAATCTTTATATCAGTAGATGAAAGCTTCCATAATAAAAATTCTAGTCTAAACTACGAGAAAACTAAGATTACGGATGCATTTAAGCGCATGTCAATTCCTACAAAGGATAAAAATTTCGTTAAATTGATGGTAGCAGGATTTTTTATAGGTGTTTGTGGAAAAACAGTAGCAGTGTTAGTGTTCCCTTTTCAAACTTATTTGATGCAATTTCAATCTTCAGAGTTTTTCATTTATATTCTTATTTCCATTTTTGGGAAGTTCGTCTGGTTTTTTGTATGGAAAAGAATTCTTAAAAGAAACCACATCGTTAATTCCTACGCGATTTGCATTTTGTTAGCTGTTATAGCTTCCTTTTTGGATATTTTTTTCTTAATTAGTGGCCTCCCGTACGGCATAAAATTAATATTATATATAGTTTCATGGAGTACGGTTCTAGGGTCTATGTATGCATATCCCTTGTTTTCTATTCCGATAATGGCTTCGCTTGTTCAGGAAGCTGCTGAAAAGGATAAAGCCCTTAATATCGACGATGCTATGGCGAAACTTTCTGGATCTTATTATGGTTTAGAATCATTCGTCCGATCAATGGGTCCAGCTTTTGCTTCGTTGTTTGTAGGAAGCATTCTTTCTGGTCCAAACGAAGAAAATCCATATGTAATTATTATTCTCTTCTTTTCTTTGGGTGTTTTTTATCTCATCGCATTTGTTTTTGTGAGAAGAATAACACTTTCCAAAGATTCCTATTATAATAAGAAAATAAAAGAAAAAGACAGAATTTTATTAGAATAGCTTTAAAAAGTTATTTTACTTCTTTTTTCAGTTCTTAAAATAGATTTATATATTTCAAAATTAAATATATTCACATTAAAAATAATTCAATTATTTAAAAATGGTTATTAAAAATGTCAGTACCTAAATGGTATGTTGATGATAGTAAACCTTGGCTTAAGAAATACCAAGATGGCGTCCCAAAACATCCAGAGTTCCCCGTTATCAGTTTAGGAGACTGGTTCGACCAAAAGACTGAGGAATTTGCTAAAAATAAGTGCATTTATTTCTCAAAAACATTCATGAATTATAGAGTATTGCGAAAATATACGGATTCTCTTGCTACCTCTTTATCAAGACTAGGTGTAAAAAAAGGAGATGTTGTAGCAATTTTACTTCCAAATTGTTTCCAATTTACAATTGGGTATTTTGCGACTGTTAAATTAGGAGGAATCGTAATCCCGATTAATCCTACATATAAACCACTAGAAATTCTTCATATACTACAGCAGGTGAAACCCAAAGGTTTGATTTGTATGGATGTAATGTACGGTTTGATTAAACCTATACAAGATAAATTTAAGTTTGATTTTGTTATTTCGACAT
>JAHLWV010000193.1 GCA_019057735.1 Promethearchaeota archaeon
TATATGGTGGTTAAAAAATGATAAATCAGATATCACTTGTGGACTTACCAGTCCCGATATTCTTAGCACTGAGGGAAGGATTAGAAGCAGTCTTAGTCGTTGTAATAATTTTATTATATTTGAAGAAAACAAATCAAAAGATTTATTATAAGTATGTCTACTTAGGAATCATTTTAGCAACAATTGCAAGCGTCATATTTGCTATAATCTTCTCAATAGCATTTGGTGGATTTACCGGTATATTGGAACAGATATTTGAGGGGACGACTTTTATCATATCAGGCATTTTCATATTAACTTTAGTTTTATGGGTTAGCAAGGAAGGTCCAAAGATGCGAGAAAATCTCGAAGGAAAGGTAGATGAATCTATAAAAGCTCAAAAGGTATTTTCGATTTCTATTACTACATTTATTATCATAATTAGAGAAGGAATTGAGTTAATTCTGCTTACAACAGGTGCTGCATCTATAGGTTCCTTAAATCAAGTAAATGTTATATTAGGATCCATAATTGGCTTAGCAATTTCGATTCTCATTGGAATACTAATTTTTTACGGAATAAAATCAATAAATTTGCGAACATTTTTTAAAATAACAAATATAATGCTAATTTTATTCGCTGCGGGGTTAATTACATATGGAATCCACGAATTTATTGAAGCAGGAATAATCAATCCGATTATTGATGAAGTATGGAATATTAAACACATATTACCTGAAAGCTTTCCCGATGGAAATCCCGCAACTCCTGAATTCTTAGAGATTATTGGTGCGTTATTAAAAGCTCTTTTTGGATATAATGCTAATCCTGCTTTATTAGAAGTAATTATCTATCCGGTGTTATTAGTTTCGATTGGGTTAATATCAACTTTTATATGGAGACGAAATAATTAGTAACTATTTTTTTTATATTTTTTAAGAACAAGATGAATCGAAACTAGACTAAAATTTCAAAAATACTTACACGTTTATCCGTTAAATCCTTAGATTTTTTAATAAAGCTATGTTCTTGTAACTTCTTAAGAGCGTAGGCTGTAGTTCGCTTAGGAAGAAGAGTTTTTTGGATAATTTCTTGTTGTTTTAAAGGACCTCTTTGTTTTAATAAATATAAAATAAACTTACTCGAGGGCGATAATGAAAATAAATCTAGCTTCTGTTCATAACCCGCAATCATGTATTTATCTTCTACAATCATGAAAACACCTATTTTAAAATTATTTAATTGCTTATTATTTTGTTCAATTTATAATAAAGTTTATGTATATTTAAGATTAACGAGAACTGGCAAATCCATTATTCGGAATAGCTTATTGTTTCAAATAGGTATATTTTTGAAATAAAAGTTTCAAAATGAAACTCTAAAATTTTGAAGATATTAATGTAGGAGAGAGACTTTAAATACAAAAGTAGGTTATTTTATGTTTTCAATTTATATTTTTTAATCAATATGCAAAAATTGCACATATCTTTATAAAACTATTTGTAAGTATTTCTATTTAATTTAGGAAGAATTTAAACTCAAATTAATCTTGAACTTCGCCCTTAGCATTATATTTAAAAAAATCTAATTTCTTTGGATACTTTTATTTGACTTTACTTTCTTCTTGTCTCCTTTTTTCATTAAAAAAAGGTATAACATTTTATTTTTACCAAGAGGGTTTGGTAAAAAATGTTTAGGATTACAAAAAAAGAGCATATTGAAAAATTAACTGATGTATTATCCTTAAATGCTAGTAAAATTCGCAATCGTCAAGGAGTTGAGATATATCCATTACTTTTATTGAAGAATTATCTTCATTGGCTACTTGAAATAAATTATTTTTGCAAAACACACATGAACTCACTAATACTTCAGCTTTAGTTTCTATTGCTTCTTTCAATCGATCTTCACGAATTCTAACCATGCATGCACGGGTTTCACTTATTCGATCCCTTCCGATTTCACCAGCGATATCTCCATATAATGCTTTAACTCCACCTCCAGCTCCACAACACCAAGCCATATCTTTATTGTGTTTCATTTCAAATAATTTAACGCCTTCTATCATTCGAATTAATTCTCTAGGTTCTTCATAAACTCCACAATATCTCCCTAAATGGCATGGATCATGATAAGTAATCAATAGTGGATTATCTTTGGTTCGTTTTGTGTATCTAATTTTTAAATTCTTCTCTTTTACAATCTTCAGAGCATATTGTGTCAAATGAAAAAGGTCAAATCCAAGGTCTCCTCCAGCAAATTTAGTGTATTCTAAAGTAATGGTGGAAAAACATCCTGAACATGAAAAAACAACTTCAGAAACACCACTATCGCGAATCATATTATAGTTATGTTTAACGAGTTCTAAAGCGTCATCCTCTAATCCTGTACGAAATAATACTGATCCACAGCATCTTTCGTCTGGAAAAACAACAAATTCAATTCCCAACTTTCCTAAAACTGAACTTGTTGCATTGACGAGTTCTTTATTTCGATAAGAAGACGTACAACCAACAAAGTAACCAACTTTATGAGGTTTTGGTTTTCTTGCTTCTGGATCCCCAGCTGCTAATTTGGCATCGATCTCTGCAAGTTCTTTCTTTGCACGTTCATAGGCTTGCTTCCCATCTTCGGAATTCTCACACCAATTAAATCTGTCATTATGCTGTTCAAGAAAAGGATTATTATTAGCGAGGATTGATTTTTTAAGTCCTATTAACTTCTTTGGCATGGCGCCTTTTTTAACAACGGTTTTACGAAAATTCTGAAATACCTCAAGTGTGTCAATCCCTACAGGACAAACTACTTTACAATTACCGCAGAGCATACATCGAAAAACAGAGGGTATTATTTCTTCATTATCGAACTTGATATCCTTACGATCTAATGCTTTAATAATTCTATTTCGTCCACCAGCATAATCAGTTTCTGACCAAGAGGTATTATAGACTTTACACACGTGACGACAATACCCACAATGAGTACAACGATCATAACCGAACTTTTCTTCTTTTTCCTTTGTTTTTGGTTCGATTAAATTCTCTCGAGAAGGAGAAACTAAACCAGCAACTGGTGGACCAGTTGTAACAACATTGCGTATGTCTTTTTTATCTTTACCTTCACTCATATTTATATCCTCTTTTCTTTCTATTATTTTCCAATTTCAAAAAGTGGTTTCACTTAATTATTTCTAACTGTTATATTTTATTTGAGCTATTTTTTTATGATATTTACTTATTTCATCCAATATTCTAATATTACATTAAAAGATCTTATACAGCATTTTTGCTGTGGAAAAGAGTAATGAAATGCGCCAGTGTTTCATTCTAGATTTAATTATACGATAGGAGTTAAACAAATCTTTAGGATCTAACTTATTCTTCAAGATTTTTCTTTTATATACAACTTCCCGTCGATATTTTCGCAAATAAAAGGTATTTACTATACCGATTGTATAGAGGTTATCTCCTTGTTTAAATGCTATCTTGGATAAATCGTGCAAGAAAGCCTTAACAGTAAAAAATTCGATTGGTCGAGTAATATCTGTTAGACCAAATATTTTTACACGGCTCCATCCTTCTACACCAGAAATCGTATAAGTTGCGATAGGAAATTTATATTTACTAGCTCTTCTTACATAACTCTCATAAAAATGTAATAATCTTTCATTTGAAATCCAATATTCTTGGAAGATAATATTCCTACTCGTCCTTCCAATAGCCACTTCAGCATCGCTAATATCACGCCATTTTTCTTTTAAATACGATTCCTCTACTCTGACGCTTTTAAAATTCTGAGCTAGGTTATCTGCAGCTGTGACACTTCTCATAGTTATTTCGGGATCATCGTAAAAAACGGCCCAAACTAACCATTCTTGACTTGGAAAATTGATGTGCGAGTATTTTTCAAAATTACGTTCTGAAATTGAAAGGAAAAATGGTTTATCTGGAACTTTACTCATTAAAGCTTGGTAATAATTAATAGCGTCATTAAGAGATGAAAAACCATAGCCTACAATTTCTAAAGAAGTTTTTAGATCTGTAATAGATAACTCTACCTCTGAGATCGCTCCATATATGCCATAAGTTCCGGTAAGATCATCAAGCGTTATTCCTCCAGTCGAATACTTCGAAATCTGTTCGATTTTCCCATTAGGAAGAACTAAGGTTAACGATATTATTGAATCGGCCATTGTACCATACTTTAGCACCCCAATTCCTGCTTTCCCAGGCGTTGCTATATAACCACCTACACAAGAAGTTTTGAAGCTAGTCGGGTAAGCTTTAGGCGCAAGCCCATCATCTGAAAGTTTTTCAATTAGATTTAACCACGAAATTCCTGCCCCCACTCTGACTGTCATTTTTTCAGTGTCAATATGCACAACTTTGTTAATGCGACGCATATCGATTATAACTCCACCTTTTGCAGGGGTTGCTGAAGAAAAGCAAGACGTCCCAGCAGCTCTTATTGTTATAGGTAGAGAACGTTCCCAACACTTCTTAATTAATAAAGATAAGCTCTCTGTATCAGCTGGTCTAACAATTATACTCGCAAGATAATTTTTTTTGAATTTATAATGATATGATGGTAAAGAAGTAAGATCGGCGGATGCCGATTCAAGTTCGTATTTATTGGTGCTTACATGGTATGGAGAGATAAATTCCTTAACAATTTCCTCAAAGTTACGATTCTTTCCCCTTTTTTTTACTTTTTTTGGAGCTATAGCCATCTTTCCGCTTAATTTCTCTTTGACTTTTGTCTCGTTCATTTTTTTTATCACGTCCATCTAAAATAGCGGTACTAATACTAATCCTAAGAAGAATGCTGTCCACCAGCAAATCAATGTAATATATCCCGTAAATCTAGCGTATTTACGCTCAGCTGCAATTCCAAACAACATACTAAGCAGTCCTGTAAATAATCCAACTGCACCTAAAATTATGTGGATCACATGAACTGGGAAAGGTTCAAAAGAAAACCAAACTTGGATTAATTCATCAAATGGAAGTTCACTTTGATTGAGGCTAACCAAGGAAATAGCGTTGATTAAGGTTAGTATCCAAGATGCCCCACTAAATATTCCGTGGATTTTCACAAATTTGTTTTCGTTTATTAGTACGAG
>JAHLWV010000194.1 GCA_019057735.1 Promethearchaeota archaeon
TTTTTTTTTCAATGAACCTTGAAAAGCTGTTGGATTTGATTTTTTTCCCATATTTTAAACCTTATTATTTGCTTATTTTTCACTTTATTTCTTTTTTAGTTAATAATTGTTGAATATTTTTATTAATTATCTTAATACATCAGTGGGAATACTTTTAATAACTATTAGTTTTCAAATATATCTAATTTTACCTTATGTGTTACTACTTTAATTTTTTTCTTCTTCAAGAAATTTAAGGATTTTCAAAAAAATGAGCAATTTTCTAATACCTTTCATTTTAATCTTCTTCGCAATCCATTTTTTCAAAATCCCTATTAAAGATAACTTTTTCATTGCTAATGCTAAGAATATTTGAGCCTCCATGGCGATATATGCATCCCAACCTATTTTTTTCTTCGATAAATTATTGGTTGGTTTATTCTGTATACTTTCAACAGTTATAATCCCCTTTTCAAGAGTTATTACAGCGGCATATTTTAAGTTTGTAGCATTAATGAGGAATTTGCGTTGAATTTTCTTAAAAGTTTTATTAAAATTTGGATTTTCATTTAAAGGTTTTAAAACATTTGCGATAAGCCCGGCAAAACCTCTTTGTTCTTTTAAAACCATATTAGCCTCATTCACGCTATGAACTACCTCCATTTTTACTTGAAATATAACATCCCGAATCAGAAACTCCATTTGGATCAAATTTTTCTTTAATTTTCCTTAACCAATTATGATAATTCATTAGATAAGGACCCCATTCATCGTGCATTTTATCTCCCTCTATGAAAAATGGCACGCCTAAGTGTTGAAGTAGATCCATTTGATTACTTTCTTCCATGTATTCTGCCACTCCTTTGACGCTTTCCACGTCTGTTTGATCAAACATGGTAGGAACCTCCATATGAAAATAATGCCCAGATTCATACGAAGTCATCCAAGCACCTTCTGCAAAATCATTTGCGATTACCCCTTTTTCAATGTATTTCTGTTTTAAGGGTATGTTTTTCCGCTCAGTATTAAGACAAAGTGCTGCTGTATCGCATTGACCTTTTGCGGATTGAAATCCTCCTGTGGCAATGAAACCATGATATCCAAGGTTTGCGCGTAAGCATTCAGCGTAAAATAATGATTCAGGTTCGTATTTTGAACCTATAATATTAGTAAGATTTAATTCCGTCATTAAGTGATCCATAACTTTTTGTTTATAATCAAATTCCCTCTTTGTTCGGGCAGCTATGACGATAATTAGCGGTTTTTTCATACTACCAATTGCAATTTTGTCCATCAAGCTTTCTAGGCTATAAGAGAATATAGCCATCACAGCAAAACTTGACATATGACTACAAATAAATGCAATTTCCTCTTCTTCAATTCTTAAAAATGATTTTTCTAAGTGTTTAAAAGTCCTACAATCTAAAAGATATGCTCTGATGAAATCAGGGATTTGAAAATCATAAAGGGGAGAATGTCCTTCTGCTATATATTTCGTATCACACGGATACGGAAAGAGTTTCATTGCAACCCTTGTAAATACTCCTAAACCCGATTTTGTTCCTACCCAACCACGCATTATTCCCCTTAAACTTGGACCTGGACCATCTCCAGAATACCAATCCGATTCTTTCTTTAATCCAAGAGAGCCCAATCTCAGAATTTCTCCAGTTGGTAACACCCATTCTGTTCCTAACACATTTCTAGCACTATGGCCCGTTTGGGGTGAGGTAAATCCAGGACCGCACATTGAAGTATGACTTGCTAATGCTGAAGCCATAGGTCCAGCACCGGGCATATGAATATTTAATCCATACTTCATGACTTCAACTTGAATTTGAGCACCGCTAACATAAGGTTCAACTACTATATATAAATTTTTTACATCGATTTTTACAATTTTATTCATTCTCCGTAGGTCTAATATCACGCAATTGTCAGTAGAAGGTTGATTCCAAGGACCAAGTCCAGTACTTTGGGCTTTAAATTGAATACTGTATTTATTGCATAATTGTACGATTTTTTGAACTTCCTCTGTTGTTGAAGGTAGTATAACCGCTTTTGGAATTGAAGAAAATGGGATAGGCTCTTTATTCTCTAAATAATTTACAAATTCTATACACCAATTATAAGCATAAGCATTTGTTATAACTTCTCCGTCGTCAATATTTTCATTACCCACAATTTTTTGAAATTCTTTAAGAATCTTTTCTTCTAACATTATTTAAACAACCTCCGCAGTTGCCTGTTTTAATTTTTCGGGTTCTAAACCTAAAGCCATTAAAATTAGCTCACTTATGTCGAAATACTTTAATTTGGATTTCTTATCCTTTATTCCGTCTTGTAAATTCGTAGAACAAAATGGACATGCGGAGACCAAAATGTCTGCGCCAGAATCTTCAGCTTCTTCAATACGAGTATTTGCAGTCTTTAAAGCCATTTCAGGAAAAGCTGATTTTACCCCTGCACCAGCTCCACAGCAGTAAGCATATTCTTGAATTCGTTCCATCTCTACAAATTTTAACCCAGGGATTTTCTTGAGAATTTTTCTTGGAGCATCGTAAATTCCTTTAGATCCTGTCCTTTTGGGTTTTGGGGGGATATTAATTGAAACTAGAGGCATTAAAGGAACTACATCTCCATCCCAATCTTCGTATCTTTCAGCATTTCTGCCCAGATGGCAAGGATCATGATAAGTTACTGAAATAGGAACATCATTAGTTAATTTTAACTGTCCTGATTCAATTAACTCGTCAAAAAGTTCTACTGTGTGCTTAACTTCAAAATCGTATTTTCTACTTAAAGGATAATCGACTTTGAAAGTATCATAACAACCAGCACAACTAAAAACAATAGTTTCTATACCTTTTGATTCAACTATATCCAGATTCTTGTTAAGAATTTCTTCAAATGTTTTTGTATCACCAATACGTAATATAGGGCTCCCACAGCAAAATTCATCGTTCTGTAAAATATTGAAGGATACTCCCGCTTCGTTCATAATACGTGCGGCCGCTATTGCCATTTCTTTTCTTCTATAGGAAGAAGTACAGCCAACAAAATACAATACTTTTGCTTTTCGATCGAGATGTATGTCGTCAGGAATCCAATCCATTCTTTTTTCATGTGGTTCATTGTAAGGATTGTTCACTTTTTTGATCGCTTCTATATATGCTTGCTGCTGAGGCATAGGACCACAACCTTCGCTTACTAATTTCTCTCTCAATTTCATCATAATCTCCAGTGGTTCTAATGTATTCATGTACTTACAGGCTACGGCACAATTTCCACAAACAGTGCATTTATAGACAATATCACGTAGTTCTTCTGTTGGTTTAATTCTTCCCATCTCATAAGCGAGGGCAAGAATTATTTTCCCTCCTCCACTGTAAGGATGATAATTATAGATATCAATTGCTGGGCACGCAGAAGCGTATTTTTGACTTTTTATTTGAACTTGGGGTATCCATTTGCATACAGAGCAACGTACACACCGCTTAATCATTTTTTGATATTTTTCTTCGTCCATTTTAATCTCTTTCATTTTTTTTAATTTTTATAGATTCTTAGAGTCTAATCATCAAAACACAAAACTCCTGGATTTAACACATTGTTAGGGTCGAAAATTTGTTTGACTTTTTTAAGAGCATCAACAATTTCTAAACTATGATGAGAAAACACATCTTTCGCCCATAATCCATAAGGTCTACTGAAAAAAGCTCCGTCATCCATTAATTGAGCTCTTACACCCATATTTTTCTCTTTTATGGTATTCACCTCATTAATATCCTCTGGGTCATAATGCAAATCAAATTCAATGTGATACGAAGTTCCTTGGTTTATAGATTGTATGTAGATCCCGAGATCTTTCTCAAAGTTCGTTTCCATCAAAGAAATGAATTTTGGAATTTTTTCAAAACTAGTTAGAAAGAATAAATCCTGATACGCTCCCTTTAATCTCATTCTCCATGGTTTTTCACATGGTTCATTAAGAAAAAAAAGGATTTCTTTATCAAAAATTTCTACATTGGGTTTTGAAAAATTTAAACCTAACTCTGCTCTAATATCTTCAATATCCCCTTCAAGATATGAAATTTTGTCATTGGCTAATGGCCCCCTACCAGAGATAATAAAAATTAAATTCCATTTTTTTAGGTTTCCTACGAGTTGAGAAATTTCTTGCTGACCTTTTTTAAGTAAACATGCTAAGTTTACGTCATTCAAAATAAAGAGTTCATCGCAAAGCCTATATTTTAGTAGCTCATATTGAAGATCTAATATATCTTGGATATTATCCGATTGAAGATGGTAGACTTTCTGAATAGATGGGAGTAATTCTAATTTCAATGTAGCCCAGGTTACAACACCTAAACTTCCTTGAGCTCCTTGTATTACTCTAAATGGACTAAATTGAGTAGGTCCCATAGGATTAACTTGTGCTTGGCCCATTTTTTGTTGCTGTTTGATTGTTCCAGGACCCGCAGCAGTCCCAGTTCTAAATAAATCTCCAGTTCCAAATACAACTTCCGTACATAATAATGGATCAGAGCTGTCCCAATGATATCGAGGTATTGTAATTGGTTCTCTTTCTAGGGCTGTTGCCAGAATTGATCGAGAAGCTGTTGGCATCAGAGGTAGAAGTAATTTTAAACCCTCTTTTTTGAGGATAGGAACTAATTTTTCAAAGGTAACGCCGGGTTCGACCATTACAACGCGATTTTTTCTATTAATTGAAAGGATTTTATTCATTCTTGAAAGATTTAAAATAATCGAATTATCTTTTTTAGGAACTGAGTTTCCGTGTTGCTTAAATCTCGAATTTACACTTACGGGAATAACATAGAACCTTAAATCATTAGCTAGTTTCACAATTTTTGCTACATCTTGAGATTTAGAAGGCCAAACAATACACAATGGAGATTTTCCTTTTAAAAAACTTAAATCTTTAGAATAATCTTTTAAAACTTTAGGATTCTGTGAGATATTTCGAGACCCGCAAATTTTAGTTAAGTTTTGAAGAAAATTATCGTTATTCATAATCATTACTTTTTTCCTCCTAATTGTTCAATTCAATATTCTACTATATAAAGATATTTTGATTAAGGATA
>JAHLWV010000025.1 GCA_019057735.1 Promethearchaeota archaeon
CGATCATTAGCATATAATCCAGCTATTTCTTTGATTTTCTTCAAATAATTTGCAGGTCCTTGATAAGTCCAACCCATATTAGTAAGCTTGTCCGTCCAGTGAGTATCAAATCCAGCAGATATTAGAAAAAATTCTGGTTTAAATTCTCGGCAAATGGGAGCTATTATTTCATTAAAAAATATTATGTTAACATCATCTGAAGCTCTCGGAGGCATCGGAAAATTGATTATTTTTCCTTGTCCACCCTCATTTCCTATATCATTAATAAAACCAGTGCCGGGATAAAGTGTCCTACCATCCTGATGTGAGTCAAAAAAGACGACTTCACCGTTTTTGGAGCCATTGTAGAAAATATCCGATGTCCCATTTCCCGCGTGACAATCCCAATCTATTATAGCCACTCTTTTTAATCCCTTTTCTTTAAGAAGATATTCAGCAGCGATCGCTACATTGTTAAAAATGCAAAAACCCGCACATTTGTAGGAGTTTGAATGATGACCAGGAGGTCTTACTGAAGCGAAAGCATTTTTAATCTTTCCTTCAATAATTTCATCAATACCATTTAAATTTCCACCAACGCTAAAAAGTGACGCTTCATATGTCTTTGCTGATACAGCTGTGTCCATATCAAGCTGCTGAATATGTCCCGTAACTTTAGCCATCTCACTAACCTCTTTAACACTCTTAATTAAACTTTCTTGATGAACATATTTGATTTGATCTTCAGTAGCTTTTCTTGGCCGAATTAATGTAAAATCTGGATTTGCCAATAATTTTTTCTCATTTAAGAAATCCATGATTCCAATAAGTCTTTCGTGACTCTCGACATGTGTACCAATACGGTGGCTAAGATAAATATCATCATATATTAATCCAGTAGTCATTTTAACCATTTTTCTGTTTTTTAAAAACTATTGAATAAAGAATTTTCGTTATTCTTTAAAAAAGTTCCCATTTATTTAGCTGAGGAAACCTTTAGGTTTTTAGTTAAAGAAAAAGGTATTTCTTAATTTGATTTAACATTTTTACAATATTTATGTTTTTATTTTTAGAGAGCTAGAAATATATATAGGGAAAAAATAAGTTGTTTATGTAGAATGGATTATCGTATCAAAGTCATCATAATAGGAGAGGCAGGAGTAGGCAAGACTTCATTAGTAAAAAGATTTGTATCTGGTCATTTTACTCGAGATTATCGAACATCGATAGGTGCGAATTTATTTATTAAGGAATTAAATTTAAATTCAAATAAAACGGTCTCAATTCAGATTTGGGATATTGCTGGCCAAGAAAGATGGAAAAAAATGAGGCATTTGTATTATAGAGGTGCTCATGGTGCTTTGATTGTCGGAGATATTTCAAGGAAAAACACATTTGAACAATTAAAAGAGTTTTGGAATCAAGATCTCAATAAATATTGTGAAGAAATTCCTAAGATTTTAGTTGTAAATAAGGTAGATCTGGATTCTATTATTACTAATAATGATATTAAAAAATTAGCTCAAGCTATCAATGTAAAAGCAATACTTTTTACATCTGCCAAAAATGGTCAAAATGTTGAAAAAGCATTTCATCAAATAGCTGAAGCTATTGTTACAACTAGGGTATAAAATAAATATGTTATATTATTATTTAAGCGTCATACTTCAATAACGAGTTTTATAAATTTTCTTTGACCCGGATCGATATATTTTTCAAAAGCTTGTTGAACGTCTTGAATAGATATAATTTGAGAGATATATTTATTTGCATCTATTTTATCCTTAGAAAAAAAATCTATTGCACAAAATATATCATCACGATCATGACCTAAAACGCCCTTAATACTAACTTCCTTAGAATTCAATAGAAACATAGGAAATGAAATTTTTCCTTTAAAAACGCCCTCTAGGATAACAGCTCCACCTTTTTTTATTAAATTTATTGCCATTAAAATTGACTTTTGATTTCCAGCGCAATCAAAAATGTAAGTTGGTTTTCCATTTCTTTTTAAAAACTTTTTAATTTTCGCTGGATTTGGGGGAAAAGATTCGGTTGCCCCAAAATCTTTTGCTTTTTCTCTTAAAAATGCTTGTGGCTCAATTGCGATGATATAATTGGGAGTTTTTTCTATCAGCAAATAACTTAAAAAGCATAATCCAATATTTCCCGCTCCTATTATAATTATATTTTGGTTTTTAGTAATATTGGATAATTTTACTGCTCTACAGACATTAGCAAATGACTCAATCATCACTGCTTCTTTAGTGGAAACATATTTAGGTATTTTGAATAAATATTTTCTTGGAACCTGTACGAATTCAGCAAATCCTCCATCTTTAAAAATTCCCATACCGTCTAATTGTCCTTGAGCAATATCTAACGCAACATTTATTCCACAAACTTTATCTCCTAGTTTTATATCAGTAATATTAGAACCGATCTCTACAACTTCCCCCGTAAATTCATGGCCCATAATTATAGGTACTTGATACATCTTGAACTTATAATTAGTTATATCACTTCCGCAAATTCCACAATATTGCGTTTTTACGATTACATCCTCATCTCCTGGAGAGGGTTTTGGATAATCCTCTCTGTAATCAATTTTTTTTACATCAATAAATACTGCCGCTTTCATGAAATTCCTCACTTCATTAAAACTATAGAATTATATAAATATTAAGTCTAGATTGAGTAATAAATTAATCTTTTAATAGTGTATCTGCTGTTGTAAATAAGGGTAATTCTTTTTTTTTAATTGGTCTTCTTTTAATTAAATCTTTCTCTGGACTTAATTTATTTAGATTGTCATAGTTATGAATTTTTTTTTTGTAAACATTTGGATTTAATTCTCTTATAAATTGAGAGGTGTTTAACTCTCTTTGACCTTTGAGAACTCTAATACTTTTTGGAGATATTAAAAATAATCTGTCTTTCGCCCTGGTAATCCCTACATAAAATATTCTCCGTTCTTCCTCATATGCTGGAGAATTAATTTTAACCTTGCTCGACGGAAATAAATTATCAGATAACATCGGAATGAAAACAACTTTCCATTCTAGCCCTTTTGCTTTATGAATTGTGGAAAGTGTTAGTGATGATTGGATTTCTATAGATGATAAACCCACTTTTTTAGATTCAAAGGTGGATTTGTTTAGTGTTATAGAATCCAAAAAAGTAGAAATAGAATCAAAATTTTGGGAATATATACTAATTTGTTTGAGATCTTCTAAGCGATCTTGCCAATCTTCATATTGAATTTCTAAGTATTTTCTTAATTGATGAATTAGCTTATCAATAACTTCATTAGGTTTGTTAAATTTAATAGATATAAAGAATTTCGTTAAATAATCACAAATTTCTTCTCTTACAAGCTTTGGAATTTTTAATTTATTTAATATATTAAAGAGATGGTTATCTAAAGTTAAATAATCTAAAGGGTGATTCTTAGCTGATATCATATCAAAAATTTTAGAGGATGTTTTTTTGCCAATGCCTTTAAACAAAGTAAGTATTCTTGACCAAGAGATTTCATCTTGCGGATTATGAATAATACGTAAATGTGCTAGTAAATCTTTAACGTGAGCTCTTTCAAAAAATGATACGCCAGAATGAACAACATAGGGGATTTTATACCGTTGTAATTCCAATTCTATTCTTAATGAGTGATAACCAGCGCGGTATAAAACAGCAATATCATCTAAATCATACTCTTCAAATTTCAATCGATTAATCATATTAACTATAAATTCTGCTTGGTATTCATCAGACTCAGTTGAAACATGAACAGGTTTCATTCCATTTTTACGTGTAGTATGCATCTCTTTCTTGTATTTAGAAAAGTTATGCATTATTGAGTCGTTAGCTAAATCCAAAATTTCAGGAACACTACGATAATTTTGAGTTAGTTTAAAAACTCTACAGTTGTCGAATCGTTTTGAAAATTCCATAATATTTTGAGAATTAGCACCTCGAAAACCATAAATACTTTGTGAATCGTCACCAACAATCATTAAATTATGTTCTGTATTCTGTTGTATAATTTTATTGATAATTTCATCTTGTATATAGTTTGTATCTTGGTATTCATCAACCAAAACATATTTGATTTTTTTAGCTACTAATTTCGCAACAAATCTTTCATCGAGTAACCTATTCCAGAAAACTAATAAATCG
The DNA here is from genome assembly GCA_019057735.1 of Promethearchaeota archaeon. The sequence continues at coordinate 4,159 of JAHLWV010000025.1, forward strand.
TCGAAATCCACTAAGCTATCTTCTGCTTTTTTAGTGCTATAGATTTTTAAGACATCTCGCAATTTCATAAAGATAGCATCATGATCAAATTGTTTATATTTCCATCGAACAACTTCACTAATTGTTTTATTACAGTTGATAGAAAACGATAAAATAGCTTTTGCCATTGTGGATGTAGGAAATCTTTCTTTGAGATCTTTTACATCTGCTTTTTCAATTGATAACTTCATTAATCTTTTCGCATCAGATTCGTCCATGATTGTATAATTGGGTTTTAATCCAAGCGTTTTTGCGTACATCCGCAAAAATCTGCTAGCAATTGAATGGAATGTACCCGCCCATATACCCTTTGGTTTTTTTCCAAGTAAAGCTTCTACTCGTTTGATCATTTCTTTAGCAGCTTTATTCGTGAAAGTAATAAGCATTATTTCACTAGGTTTTACTCCCGATACTAAAAGTTTAGCAACAGAATAAACGATAGTCCTCGTTTTTCCAGAACCGGCTCCTGCAATAATTAACATAGGACCTTGAATGTTATTTACAATTTCGAGTTGTTCTGCGTTTAAATCTGTTTTAAAATCAACTTCGTTGTATTCCTCGGTTATCTCAGAGGATCCTACATCATCTAAAGATTCAATATAGGTCTCATCGTAAATTTCAAAGACAAATTCTTCCAATTTTCTGAATTTAATACTGCTGTTAGTTACTTTCATCCCAATTATACAATTTAGCTTTGATTGATTTTAAAAAGGAAATGTTAATTTAAGTGGAACTAATCGTCCTTATTAGTAAATTTAATTGTGTTATTCCTTGGTTCATAAAGAGTGCCTTCTTTAACAAGTTCTTCCAGAGCATCTTTAATCCATTTTTCATCTAAATTTTCTTCAAGTTCAAGAATTTGGATTACATTTTTTTTTTCTAAAGATTTCCAATTGTTATCTTCAAATATTTCCTTTAATCTGGTAAGCATTTTATCAAGTTTGTTGATAGAACTCCGAGATTGGCCAACTAAAATCCGATCCATATCAATCTTTCCCGTGCTTTCGTCGTAACCTGTGTCTTTTAAATATCTCTTAAATAATTTGATAATTTCTTCAACATCACTTTTAAGGACTTTATTCCTTAGTGCCATTTTTGCATAAGCTTCGCTCAATCTCACGAGAGCATCTAGATTTCTTGCTAAAATCGAAACAATCGCATCTTCACTGTCGTATTGACCTCGTAATTGTAAATAGAAGGTTTTAATTTTTTCTTTTGCTTCTTCAGTCAATACTGGAAAACATTTCCTTCTTGCATATTTAATATATTTTTTTAAGAGTTCATTATCAATAGGAGCTGATTTACTAGATTTACTATTTTCCTTTGGTCCTTCCATTGAATTTTGTAATATAAACTCGGCCATTTGTGCATCATTAGCGGGATCTGGTTTGTCCGTAACTATAAAAATTAAATCGAAACGAGATAAAAGTGAAGGGGGAAGATTAATATTTTGTGTAGGTGTTTTGTAGCGATCATATCTTCCTGTGCGAGGATTTGCTGCCGCTATGATTGCTGTTTGAGCTTTTAAAGTAGCAACAATTCCTGCTTTAGCAATACTAACTGTTTGCTGCTCCATTGCTTCGTGCAGAGCTGAACGGTCGGAAGGGTCCATTTTGTCAAACTCGTCAATAGCAGCAACACCTCCATTAGCCAGGATAATGGCCCCAGCCTCAAGATTCATTTGACCGGTCTCATTATCTTTAATAACCGCAGCGGTTAAACCTACTGCCGTTGAACCTTTCCCTGATGTATACAAACCGCGAGGTGATATGTCTATTGCGCTTTTTAGAATCTCTGATTTACCCGTACCTGGATCCCCCACAAATAAAATATGTATATCTCCTCGTTTATATCCTCCCCCGGGTCGTGGTTTTCTAGTGCCCCCGAATAAACTTAATGCTGTCGCCATTTTCAAATCGTTTCTTCCATAGATAACCGGGGATATAGACCTAGCTATTTTTTTTTGTATCATGGGTTCTTTTGATAATCTTTCAATCTCTTCTTTATCTTTTTTAGATAATTCAATAAGTCCTTCTGCCTTGTCTTCTGGATCGATGTAATTGACATCAATAAAAGTTTTGAAGAGTGTGCTATTCATACTTGTAGTAGATTGCGCTAATACTGATTTAAATGTCCCCATTAAAGTAACTCTATCGCCAGGCTTTACAGTATCTACTAAATCGTAAGTTAATATTGCTTGAATCGCTCTAGGTATTCTACCAGGGGGCAGATCTTCTGGTATTTCTTGGATCATGACGCTCTGCCAATCTATAAATTCAGAATTTTTAGAAATAAGTCTGAAATCTGATTGAGATTTTACTTTGCAGCGCGTATTAGAACAAAATTTAGGCCATTTTATTCTAGATGTAAGTTGTAAAACTTCAAATTTAGCACCACATGTCATACATTCGAACTCTGCTTTAATTAATTTTGGTCTTATCGCTGAACTCCTCACTAAAATACCATTAGTCCACACCAGACGATCTATGTTTTTTGCCCTTAAACCTCTTAAAGTTATAAATAGCGGACTCTTTTCGTCTTTGGTTGTTATCCTAACGAAGTAATCTTGATTACTTAGACTACCGCCTTGGAATTTCAGGATGTTCTTGAAAGCATCAATAGCGTCTTCTAATAGGGAACTAGGATCTTTTCTTAAAAGCTCAGCAATTTTAGAATCAAATGCTAATAAATCTTCGTAGGAAATAGTTAAAATGTTGCCACTTTTTGAAATAACAACATTAATCAAGTCTAAATATTTATATACTCCTGGTATTTCTTCAAATAATCTAAAAAATTCTTCAAAATGCTGAATTTTGTGAATAGGTACACTAGGGCTGGACATTGGCGTTGTCAAACGAGATCACCTTTATTATAACATTGATATACCCAAATTATTTTTGGTGATATTTTAATCCAATATATTAACGATTTAAGCTTATTAAGCAGTAAATAAAATTTGTCGGAAAAAAATAATAAGAGATAATTAGTTTAGTGAAATACTCCACAGAAATATCGACAAAATCTTGGTTTTTTTTAACCTTCTCTTAATTTATTTAGGATTTCGCAAATAATTATATCTTGCGACATTTCACATCTAATTTTAAGCAATGCTATTACTCTCTTTTTTATTTTTTCATCTGCATATCTAACTGTTCGCCCCAATATAATTGCTATTGATTGTTGTGTTTCTATGGTGGATTCATCGCTTAAATTTTTTAATAATTTCGAGAGCATTTTAGTTATACCCATTTCCTGGATGATTTTCACCATTACATCTACGGTCGTTGCTCTAACATCTTCTACTTCGTCTCCTAACAATGATAAAATATTCTGAAAAACTTTATCTATCTCCAAAAAGCTATAAATATTTAATAAATTAGCTGCTCCTTCTCTAACCTTTGGGTCCTCGTTCGATAAATTTTCCAAAACTTTTACAAAGGGGATTTCAGATTCGGAAATTTCTTTTATTGTTGAAAGAATTTTCATTGATGATCGCCGGACCCAACTTTTGTCGTCATCCATTAACGTTACTAAATTCTTTATAATTACTTCCTTGTCTTCAATAAAAGGGATTAATTTTCCTAAACTTGCAACTGTAGCATCACGTACGATCCATTCTTCGTCAATTAAAGCCTGATTAATTAGAGCATTAACAGTAGCCAGCGGCATTGTTTTTCCAATATAACCTAAAATTTTCACACTTGTTTCTCTAATGAATGAATCGAAATCTTTTAAATATTCTAAAACGAGAGGAATAGGTATAATATCCGGTATATTTTTTGATATTTCCAATATAGATTTAGTTAAAACAATTCTGACGGATATATCTTGTTCAGGAAGTAATTGTAACAATTCTGTTATTACAGATTTTAATGCTAGGGGTTTTGTTTTTGAAATTTTTGAAAAAAAGTGAGCAGTTTCTTTCTTTAGAACAATCTCATTTTCATTTTTAATTATTTCTAATATCGAATTAAGAGCTATTAAATCAATGAAATCGTCTATTAACCCATCCAGCGAAGAGATGATATTAATTTTTGTTTCAAGATCTTCCGAATTCAACTGATCAATTAGTTTTGGGATTACTTCGTTAGGATATTTTCTGCATATCTTAATAATCGTTTGGGAAATAATACCTTTAGATATAAATTTTGTTTCATCTTTAATTCTGATTAATTTATCTAAAATTAGAGTTGGGTTTTTCTTAAAGTTCTTAACTATAATATCTGAAATTACTTTTTTTAACTCGGGATTGTTGAATTTTATGAATATTAATAAGGTTGTTAATATCTTTTCAGGATTACTTTGCCATATTATCCCTAATAGAGAAACAATACTATTTAACGAATCTAAATTTTCAGTATCAATTTGACTAATAATTTTTTCTAGATCGATGGACTTCGGTTCTTCAGCATAATATTTTTCTAGAGCTGAGACTGATGATTCCCTTACACTTTCATCTGAATAGAGTAACCCTTCATAGAAAGATGAGATGGGAATAGAATTCTTCTTAAAGTTCCCTATTTTAGAAAGCACATCAAATATAGAAGCACGTACCTTACTATTAGTATCATGCATCAAGGGAATTAATGTTTTAACAATATTGGAATCAAGTTTTTCTATATTAAGATTTTTCAAGTTTCGAATTGCCGCAGCTCTAATGTTTTGATTGGGGTGATTAATTTTACTTAGTAAGATTTCAGGTTTTACACTCAACTGTGTCTCTGATAGCAAATTAAGAATTTCAATTTGAACGAGACTATTTGGATCGTTTAGTAATTTCATTAAATTTATATCTTGAACTGAATCTTTTCCAATGTTGATTAATTTGGTTAACATTTTTAACCCTATCAGTTTCATCCTCCACTCAGAATCGGATATTAAGTTTTTTATGATTTTTATAGGTAATTTTTTTATTAACGAGTCTTCAGCGTGAAGAATTAATTCAGCAATAGGGATGCTTTTATCATAATTCGGTGATATGAGAGCTTCTTCGATCCATGGCATAATTACCTCAGAGGCATCTTTCTCCAGTTTTTTTAATATTTGAACAGAAATTCTTCTTGAATTCGGATTTGAATCGCAGATTGCATCCAATAAGGAATTTTTAAACTCCCAATCGTCCAGAGAAATTTCTGATTTTAAAGGAATTCGTTCGAACATCATTAAAAGTGTCTTCTCTGCATGATCCCTAAGTATGGGATCAGAACTTTTTATGAAATTAAATAAAGGTATAGCATCAAATGTTTGACCGTATTCTATAATCTTAGAATATTTAAGATTTTGAGTAAAAGTATTAGTTTTTGACAAGAGATAATATGTAGTAAATGTAAGCATAAAAATTTCTTCTATTATAGCTGCCCAAGCAAACATAACAGAATTAGGAATAAGTTCCGCTGAAAGATTCCAAAAATTAAAAGTTTCCGTTAATTTATCCATGTTAACTATTAAGAAATTTACTAGCACATTAATTCCAATAGCTGCCATTAAATAAGCGGCGAAATAAATATCGATGCCACGATATTTAATTTTACGACCCCAAAATCGCGTAAAATAGCCTATAATGCCAAATAAAAGAGTTACGAAAACAAAATAAGTAGTCATCGTAGAAAATGCCAGTGATCCTGAAAAAAAGTAAATTATTGTCTGAATTAATGAAATCCATGCCCATATAAACACGAATATCATTAAACCCAACATGATGTATGGTTTTGGATTTGAAATAAATTGTTTCATACCTCTTTTGCTATCCTCGAAATTTAAAAATATGGACCTTTTAATGTCAGGAATGTGATAGTATTCGTTGGAAATCCCTGCGATGTATCCCTTAGATCCATAAAAAGTAAGAATCATCAAAGGGTAAACAAGTAACCAGGAAATCCATATCATTAAAAATGGCAAGCCTGTAAAAGACAACAATAGAGGAGGTATGATGAATAAAATATATAAGAGAACTGCCATTAACACAGAAATTACCTTACTTTTAGAAAAATTGATAATTTTATTACTTATAAATTTGTGAAACGGAGTGAGTCCTTCGTCTAATTCAGAACTTAAAGCAATGAAAAGGAAATCAATCAACGGATAGAGCGATATATATCCAATGCAAAAAACAAAGGGAATTAACAACGCAAGAGGGTTGATTTTGGGGGGAGTTATGGTGCTATTTTGCCAAAATTCGGGAGTTTTTACAGCAAAAATGAATGCCATTGCAATAACGATCATCACACCTGCGCCGAAGATAAGCCCATATATTAAACACTGAAGGCGATCTCTAAGATTAAATTCTCCCTTTTTGACCAAAGCGACTTGTTTATAGATTATGAAGAATCCAACTGCGAATAAAAATAAAAAAATTATAAAAAGAATAAGTTCAATAAGCAAATTATTCACGATATTTTTTGAAATATTAATATTTTAATACATTTATATTTCTGTAGCTTAAGATAAGTTTAGTACAATAAAGAATTGAATACTATTAAATATTAAATAAAGCGTGTTTTAAGTTGGAAAAAATTGTAGTAAAACTAGAGGATTCTTTAAATCGTGTAAATTTTATTTTCAAAAACGAAAAAATCACTACCGAATGTATAGATGATTACAATCGTTTTTCCATACTAGGAAGCAATTTTGGCCCTTTTGAGAAAGGTGAAAAATACAACCTACCCTTTTTTGTTGCACTCCCTCTCATAAAAAATAACATCCTTAAGATTGCATTAAACGAAAAATGCGATAATGTTGATGTCCAAAGATATGCCATAAGCGAACGAGATAATCAGATGCTTTTACAAAGAGATCACTTATATTTCTTAAACAAAATTAAGGAGTTTAAGTTTTTCATCGAAAAAGAGGTAGAAGAAAAGAACAAACCAAAAATAAATTCGGATTTGTTCACTTCATATTCAACAAACATTGTGGATAGCCGGCTTTTAAAATTGTTAAAATTAGCTAAATCTAATCTATCTGTAGAAGATGAGAGGAGATTAACAACTTCTGAAATGATCCTGTTTAACAAGTTGTCTGAGTTAATAAAAGGTTGGAGAACATTTTTTTTAAATAATAAATAGGCACTATATAATTTTAGAATTTGATCTCCTTTTTTCCATATTTTTTAAAGTAATTTTCAATATGGGTAGTGACTGTTGGGTTTAGCTTTAATTTCGGTAATATATCAATTGCATCGCTCATTGAATAATATTTTACTCCTTTATTTTTGAGGGCTTCTTCTACAGTAAATCCATCGTCTCTAATCTCATTTCGATTCGTTAAACCAATAGCAGCAATAATATTCACATTAATTTTCTTTAATTCATCAATTGTGTTAAGCAGTGAACTTCCGGTAGTAGATGTGTCTTCAAGTAATATTACATTTCCTTTTGGAACTCCAAGAAAAAACTTGTCCTTTAAATCACCATGTTCCTTTGGTTTTCCCCGTCCCATCGATAGTGTATACATCCCTGATTTAATCTTTTTATCCATGAATGCCCATTTATATTGTGTTATCAGACCTATCTTGGTTGCACCCTCTGGGACACCATAAAAGCAATCTGGTTTAAGATTTAAATGCCTTACGAACAATAAAAGATAATCACTAACCGTATTTAATAAAAAAACATCCTCTGCAACTGTTCTCCAATTTACATACCAGTACGATTTACGACCTGATTTTAGCGTTATTGGTTCATCAAAAAATCCAATTACTCTATTTTTAATAATAAAATTATAAAAATTTTTCTTTTCTAATTCCCAACTCATCTTATTCAACTTATTCTTTTAAAACTAAATATTCTTTCCGGGCCTGTGCGTATTCTTCTCCACTAAGATTACCAGCTAAGAACAATTTTTCTTTTTCCTGCATTATTTTTCTTTTTTCAGCTAAATCCTTCTTTCTTTCCGCTTTCTTAAATTTATCGATTATTGAATTGCTAAGGTTTTTTACTTCCTTATTATTCTTTTTTACTAATTTTTCTACATAGGGCTTTATTGGTTTAACCATTTCGATATTTTTTTTGGCTAATTCCTCAATTCTAACCAAAGCTTTATTTACTTCTTCGACATTATCTCCATCAAGGACCTCAATTAAACCGGGAATTGCAACATCAGTAAGGACTTCATCAAGATATTTCTCTATTTCTTTTTTAAGTTTTGGATCGTTATATGATTTTAGTTGATTATTGCGGATGTATTCAATAAAAATAAGTGGTAGTTCAATTGACCATTCTTTCATCTTTTCCTTATCGATGAGTTGTACAATTCCCCCATCTTTTTTATAAAAAATTTTCAATCGTTTTTCACCTATGTTATATCCAATCTCCAGTCGAAAGTTTTTCAGGGATATATTGATCTGTTAAAAATTCAAATCCAAAAGTCGAGAGAGCTTGAATTTCCGCTTTTACTTTTAATTTTAGAGCTAATTTAAGGTCAGTTTCCCAAGCTTTATTTTTTTTGACAAAATCTTCGTTTAACATCTCTTTAGTCCTCTTTATGTCTGTTTGATTCATAGGAATTGTACAATCGTTGGGAATTTTATATTTTTCCAAATCCCTAGTAAGTACACCTAAGAGTTTTATATCGGGAGTTGCTAAAAAAGGTGATTCATAACTTAATCGTTTAGAGCCTCGTAAGTAAACTGAATGAATGTAATGTCCATACGGGTCGCTATCAACTAAAGTGAAAACAGGCAACTGAAGCTCCTTACTAATCCTTCTTAAAAACATACGTGTAGCAATATCCGCAGCACCCTTTGCTGTTAATATTATACAGGGATATTTTCTCCAAAATCTAGCTTCTGATAATCTTATCATTGCCGCGTCTTTTTCTAGAACTAAAATAAATTCTGCATCTGATTCAAGTATTTCAATATTATCAAGCATTGGACTAATCGTCCAACCTCCGCTTCCTAATCCTTCCAAATCAATTATATCATTCCTATCTCTAATTCTAAGGCGTCCAATGCATGATCCCTTAGCCGAGGCTACAATATGTGTTGAATTTCTAGTCGTATATAACATTGTAGCGACATCCTCAATACATTTATCACTATTCTTCTGATCTCCAAATAACTGAACTGATGAGTAAAATATTTCTCTTTTTGTAGCATGCATATCCTTAAGTAAAAGTTCATTGACTTTCTCAAGTACTTTCATTAATCTTGTCATGTCAGCAACACTACCGAGAGAATGGAACTGTTTTTCCATGATTTGCTGTCCTAATAGCAGTAAATCATTCTCTTCGTCCCAGATAATATTTGCACTCGCTCTCGAAGGTAATTTAATAGAGGGTCTTCCGTTTTCATAAATCATGTCTATTAAGGAATCCGTTAATTTGTAGATACGTTCTAAGGTTTGCTGTCTATTTAAATTGTCAATTTGAACTGTATTTTCCGGTAGTTTCACTACTTTTTTCTTTTCTTCTATACTTTTTTTCAAATATTCTTGAAAAAGCTTTTTGGCTGCTTCCATATTCCATTTTTTACTTTCAGTTTTACTCGACATTATTATCACACTATTTTGATTTCCAATGTTTTTTTCCCATCTTTGTTTCTACCATTACCAATCCCTTGCGCTCCAATTCCTTCAGTTTTATTTGTAAAAAACGAGCATCCATCATATCTTTTATTTTCATTTTAAATATTAAAGCTGTTATTGGTTGCCAATCTTCAGATAATGCGTCTACTATTTTCTTGGTAGTAATTATTGGCAATTGAGTTTGAGTTAGCGCGGGTTTAGGTTGTTGAGCAGTAATTGTTGGTTCTTTTCTAACCGGCTGTTGATGAATTTTTTCACCCATGGCAATTTGTAATTGTTTTCTTTTTTTGGCTATAATTCCCGGTGGAACTGGTTCGATTTTTAATGGTATTTTTGCTATTTTATCCAAGGGGATCCTTTTTTCTGGTTTTCCCTTATCATAAAATTCTTGAATAAATTTAATAATTTCTGATTTACGAGCTTTAGATGGTAGAGAAATGTTCTTATCTATACAATATTCTTTTAGTTGATTAATAGTCCAGTTAAGAAGTGTTTTTTCACTAAGAAGCCCGTCACTCTGTTTAATTTTTTCAGGAATACTCTTTTTCGGAATACCCGTGTCTTCCCATTGAATCTCAACTTTTTTAGGTTCTAATTCAATAGTTTCTATCTTTTCAGGTGCGAATGGTTTCTTTTCTTTAATTTTAGGAGGGACTTTTACCCCAATTGCATTTCTCATCAAGTCTTCCAATTCCTTTTCAGAAATTTTCCCCTTATATTTTCCTTCTCCTTGTGATACGATATTATAGGCACTTTGAACAAAGATTGGGATATATCTCTCAATTAAACCAGCTCTTTTCTCGCTCTTTCGAATGTTCGCTTTACGATTAAGATATACTCTCAAACGCCTTCCTATGGCCTCAAGACAAAATTTAATCTCTTTAAGTAAATCTTCATCTTCAGCTAATGCGTTTTTCGATTGAGATTTAAACATCAAATGAACATATGGCCCTGAAACATTTACGAGAAGTTTAATTGGACCTTTTGGTAGATTATTATCATACACATCTAATTTATAATTTTTCCAATTCACAGATTGAACTGCTTTAGTAATAGCACAATCGGCACTATCTCTTAATTTAGGAGTTCTATTAACGAATCTTGAGAGAACATCCCTAGAACGTTTGGGGGTATCAAGTTTCTTCGAATCATTACAATACGCCAATGCAGCTTCAACAACATATGCTAATCCTTTGCCCGAAGTAGGCGGTCTTGTTTCTGCGCTTACAAAATCATCATCTTTAGTGTATATTTCGGCGAAGAAATCAAATACTTCGCGATAAGAATCTTTTTGAATTTCTGCAGTGGAATTTAATTTTTTTTCAATTGTTTTCTGAAATTCTTCTGGTTCTAAATATTGATCTTTAATATCAATACTTACAAGAATTCTGGAGTTGTAATTTTTAACATCTTCAGGTGTTAGTTTAATATCTTTTATTTCACTGTCTATATGTTGTTGTTTATCTTGATCTCTCTTCAATTCTTCTTGAAGAATATCAAAAGACATTTTTACATTTTCAATAGGGGCATCGAAATCATCAATGTTCCCCGATATTTTTAGTCCAATTTCTTTAATCAACGTATTTTCTAATACAATATCTCCGACTGGAATCGCTGTATCTGTTGGTGGTGACATATATTTGATAGATTTAAAGGCGTGGAAAAGTGAGTTAAATTGGTTGTTAGTTAATTCAGAGGGTTTTACTTTAGAAATTTGAACTTCGTTGATTAAATCTTCCAGTTCTACACGATTATTTAATTTTTTAGCCTCTATTAAGCCAGTATTATCTTTAAAAATCTTTTCTAAATCATTTTTAATTTTTTCTCTTTCTTGGAAAATTCTATCTATATCTTTTAGTAGATTACTAATTTCTTTTTCAATTTTTTTTATGTCTTTTTTTGTCTCGGATTTATCAATACGATTGCGGTGTTTTTTTATTTCTCTATATAATTTTTCCAAATCTTTATCAAAATTGTTATTTTTATCCATAGATTCCCAGTATTTATTCTTCAATTCTTCTGAATCAATCTTGTAGATAATTAATTTATCGCGCGGTTTTGTTGAACGTCCGTAAACCCTAGTTTCATA
>JAHLWV010000026.1 GCA_019057735.1 Promethearchaeota archaeon
GCGTTATCATCTGTCGCTCCCTTATATCTTCAGAAAAAAGGGTATTATTGGGATAATCTTCTCTGAATATTATTTTAATACTCGGTTGAGACGAAATTTCGTCAAACAGGCTCGAAGGCGATTGGTCGGCTAAGATAAAGCCTACACCCCGACTTCGATACTCCTTTAACAATTCAGAAAAAATCTTAGCCATCTGCTCTTTCATTATAAAATCCGCGTCGTCGCTGTTGTTTGTTATTGGTTTTTCTAAGATGACGTGAGCCTCGTCAATAACAACAATATATTTTAATTGCTCGATCAAGTTGTCCTTAGTAATTGCTCTAATAAGCTGGAAGATCGCGTTTACTAATAACATCATAATAAACTTACTACACATCGATAAATCTAAAAAAGTGTTTTTTCCACCCATCCAATCGCTAAACCAATTAGGTAAAATGTTCGATAACTTGAGGACATCTTGGATTTTATCCTCATCAAACACGTTCTTGCGATTTCTAAACACTTGTAATAAGTTCGCTTGTTCTTCGGGACCGTAAGGATTATTAATTATATAATTCTCAACGCCTTTAAGTAATTTCAGAAAATACTCGGGCAACTCTCCTTTTAGGTTCATGAACCCAACCGAAGTGCGATAAATTATCTTTTCAAACACATTTTTTAATCCTAAGGAAGCACAGATATAGGTCGCTGTCTCTTGTAGATATTTTTCCAACGAATGATCCTCTCCTTTAAAGAAATAAGGGATGTGAAAATCGTCGTCAGAATATTTTATCACTTTGAAATCTTTATAAAACGCATCTTGAGAGGTTTTCGCGACATTTAAAACGAGTATACCTACATCCTTCGCTTTTTTAGAAAGTTCCTCAATTAATCCTGCTAAAAAAAAAGTCTTCCCGCTTCCAGACTTCCCGAAAATTACCATATCCTGTGGAAGTTTATTAATCGGAACATAGGTTACATGCTCAGTAATTACGCCCTTATGGATATGCCTACCCAATTTCAAGGCCCGCCCTTTAAATTCGCTGGAAATATCGATATACCTTACATTTTCGTACGGCAAGATCGGCAACGTTGGCAGGGGAAGATTGGTTGGAAAGTCAAAATTTACTCCCTGTTTCGAAATTTGGTTTTCAAATGTCTTTTTCTTCCTAAAAACATCGCAGCCCAACAAGTCTATGATTGAAAAAGTAGTTAGTTCTTTTATAAGTGCTATCTCACCTTTGTCTGATTCCATATCTATAGTTAAGAACTTTATATGGCCACGGATTTTTGAGAGCTCCTCGAGAGTTAGATTATCTGAATTATATAAAACAAAGATTCTCACATCAAAAAGATTTGATTGCTCCGAGCCTGGGCTAGTCAAGGTAACTCTCCGCCAAAAAACTAAGAACTTAAGATCGAATTTTTGCTTGAAATAAAAAGAGGTGATAAATCTTTCAATTATGGACACCTTAAATTTTAACAAAATGCCCGGGAGACGAATCTCCACGATCTTGTAGCTTTTAAAATCTTTCGCAATCTCCTGCGAAATTGGCACTGCTTCAATTATTCCATCTAAACCCAAAAAAGTGAATCGTAAACTCGATAACCATGTCTCTCCGATCTCGAGCGCTTCTAATTTCGTTTCCGCCCTCGCAAAAAATGTTATATCTAACTTTTCATGGGCCGATATCTCAAGACCATACGCCAAATTCCTCTCGGGACCAAAAAAATCCAATAAAAACGAGCGAAAATTCTCAACCTGCTGATAGACAGTAGTCGAACCTTCCGTAATCGCTTCGGGCTCAAACGGATATGGTGCCTGGGTGAGCCGTATTCTGACCTGCCAAAACAACGGCTCTGGCCTAAACTTCCCAAGAGCGCCCTCTTCCTTCAGAACTACCCTCCCCTTCTTGTTCAGTTGTCGTAAATTCTTCCTTGTCATCATCATCTATGGTGCCATAATCTAAAGAGTATCCACCCTCTCCATCACCTTCACTGCCACCACCGCCTCCACCACCTCCCGAAATACTCATATCAGCATGCTCCCAATCTATATTTAGATTTATATTTAATCCGGAAAAATCTGAGTGTTTATCCTCCCTACCCATAGGTTTTGGGGGATTCACAAACTTTTTTCCAATAACATGAACCCCGCTCGTAAACCTAGTGTCCTTTCCAATAATTTCTTTTGAACCACGTTCCTTAGTTTTCGGGTCTATAATATTTATAAAATCATTACCGCGGATTATGGATGACTCGAATGCCCCATCAATATCTCCTTTTTTCTCAGGAGAATTCTCACCTGATATCCCCTCGTCAATGCCAGCGTAATCTTTCTCTTCTTGTTTGGGTTCCTCAGTAATTTTCTCTTCGTTTTTACTTTCTACCCCCTTATTTCCTTCCTTATCTTCTAGCTCTTTTTCCTTATCCGAGACTTCCGCTTCCTTTTCTGGATTGATTTCTTTATTATCTTCTTTGGTTGGTTCTACCTTACCCTCTTTCTCGTCTTTTTTAGGCTCTACCTCTGACTTCTCTTTTACAATTTCCTGTGGTTTTGATTCTCCTTTACCTTTAGTTTCCTCAGTTTTGGTCTCTTTTTTACCTTCTTTCTCTTTAGTTCTCTCCTCGATATCTTTCAGAACATCGTTAACATTTCTATCCTGCAAATATTGCTTCAATTCAGTATAATTCTTGGGTCCGTCAGGACCAAACATCTCTTGAACCCTCCTATTTAATGCATTTCCACCCATATCATGCTTTTGGAGCAACTCTTTTTTAGGTACGTTTTCCTTTATTTCTTGTAAGAATTCTCTCTTATCAGGGATTTCTTTCCGGTATTGTTTCCCAATTTCACGCATCTTTTCTAGAAATTGAGGATCCTTTGCTCTTTCTCTTCTTTCTTTATTTTGTTTTTCTCGATATTCCGATTCTTGCCATTTTTTTGTTCCTACTTGGCTCATTTTCTCTCTCCATTCAGGATTGTTTGCTCTTTCTCTATTTATTTCAGTCATTTTTTTTATGAATTCTGGATTCTTTCCCCTCTCTTTTCTTTCCTGATTTTGTTTTCCCCGATATTCCGATTCTTGCCATTTTTTAGTTCCCGCTTGACTAAGCTTCTCTTTAAATTGAGGATCCTTAGCTCTCTCTCTATTTATTTCAGTCATTTTTTGTATCCATTCAGGGTTATTTTTTGCACGTCCTTGTCTTTCACCAAGTTGTTTATTGTAATATTCGGGATCGTTCTGATATTTTGCCGTAATAGCATCACTTAAATTTTCTTTAGCCTGATCACTTAGTCTTCCTCCCAATCCGCCTTCTTTTAAGTTATAACCTTCGTCTGGATTCATACTATCGTAATCACGAATATGTTCTGTTTCTTTTCTATCTAATTCTTCTTGATTATGTGCTATGTCTTGCTGTGTTAAATCAAAGTTATCGGGACCATACTTGACAATAGCATTTTCTACATACCGAAGATTATCACCTCTCGCTTCTTTCCTATAAGCTTCTCCGACTTCCTCTTTCCAGCGTTCCTCTATTGGAATCTTATCTTCATTCCATCTACTTGCAACGGTTTGACCTATATAGACTTTACCATTCACTACATTTGTAGCTCGATAAATATACCCATAGGGATCTTTTTCTCTATCAACCATTTTTTAGATTAATGTCTAATTTAAAATGTGTCTCAAGAGAACTATTTAAACGGCAATCGTTTCAGAAAATTCTTTGGAACCTATTAACACTAAAAATTTTTGTTTAAATTGATACACCCATAACAATAGTAAAAACACAAAAAAATGGAGCTGAACTAAGTTATCAGAAAATAAAATTAGAAATGAAGAAGAAAAAAGCCCAAAATGGGAAACTCTTGACGAACTTATAGAATTATTAATTGAAGTGAGAGTGGATTTAACAGTGTTATGTAAATCCGTTGATTCTGAATATATTAAAGAACAACTTAAATGGGCCATTAACGGAATTGATATAGTCGGTTGTGGACTCTCTCAAAATATCAAGAAAAAATTAAAAGAAAAATAGAAAGAAAAAATAAATTTAAGAAATTGATTGATTACATCATCCCAGGAGGCATTCCCATACCACCCATACCTGGGGGCATTCCACCGCCCATTCCACCCATACCACCAGGGGGCATTCCACCAGGTGGACCTGCGCTTTTTGCTCCTGCGATAACATCATCGATTCGTAAGATCATTGAAGCAGCTTCGGTCGAGCTTTTAATCGCTTGAATTTTCACTATAGTTGGTTCGACTACGCCTACAGCCGCCATGTCGTTAATTATGTCGCCAGTTTCTAAGTCGGTCCCCGCAAACTTGTTTCCTGCTTGATGAGCGGCTCGTAATTTCATTAACACGTCAATCTGGTCTAATCCAGCGTTTTCTGCGAGCGTTTTAGGGACAATATCTAGAGCATCGGCAAAAACTTCGACTGCTAATTGCTCGCGCCCTCCGAGAGTTTGAGCGTATTTTCTTAATTGAATTGCAGCTTCGATTTCTGGAGCTCCTCCGCCGCCGACAATTTTCTGGTCTTCGACAACATCTCTGACTACGCATAAAGCGTCGTGAATAGCTCTTTCGGCTTCGTCTATGATGAGTTCAGTTCCACCTCGAATTAAAATTACGACTGATTTAGGATCTTTACATTTTTCGATAAAAATCCAGCTATCGTTCATAATTTTGCGTTCTTCGACTAATCCAGCGAATCCGAGCTTTTCTGGGGTAATATCGTTGAGATTGGTGTAGATCATTCCGCCAGTAGCTTTGGAAAGCTTTTCTATATCAGATTTTTTGACTCGTCTAATAGCCATTATACCCGCTTTAGATAAGAAGTGTTGTGCCATGTCGTCGATTCCCTTTTGACAAACTATTACTTTTGCTCCAGAATTCACGATTTTTTCAACCATGCTTCGAAGCATGCGTTCTTCTTCGTCTAGGAATTGTTGAATTTGTTCTGGGCTCGTAATTTGGAGTTTAGCGTCAAACTCAGTTTTTTCAATTTCTATAGCGCTTTGTAATAAGAGTACCTTAGCGTCTTTAACGAACTTAGGCATGCCGGGGCTGACAACTTCTTTATCCAAAATGATACCTTTAATGAGGGATGTTTCGTCAATTGATTCTCCCTCTTTTTTTTGGATTTGAACTTTATCGATATCAGCAACCCATTTACCGTCTTCGCCTTTTTCGGCTACTGCCTTTATTGCCTCGATACAAATGTCAGCGAGCATATCTCTTGATTCAGATACGATTTTTGAAGACATGCAAGTCATTGCAGAGTTCTTTAACCCTACGGTATCATCAATTCCGCTTTTGATCGACATTTCTTCTAAGATTTCAATCGCTTTCTCAGCAGCTTTTCGGAATCCTTCCGTAATAACTGTTGGGTGAATCTTCTGTTTTAAAAGTTTTTCTGCGCGCTTTAATAGTTCGCCAGCAAGGATTACAGACGTAGTTGTGCCATCGCCTACTTCAGAGTCTTGAGTTTTAGCAACTTCTACCATCATTTTAGCTGCAGGATGTTGGACATCAATCTCCTTTAAGATTGTGGCGCCATCGTTGGTTATTACAACATCGCCAAACTGGTCGACGAGCATTTTATCCATTCCACGAGGTCCAAGTGAAGTTCGCACCGCCTCAGCGATAACTTTCGCAGCAGCAATGTTATTTTCCATAGCGTCTTTTCCACGAGTTCTTTCGGTCCCTTCCCTCATAATAATGATGGGTTGACCGCCTAATTGTGCCATATTAAATTCACACTATTTTGTTTTTTTTAAAATATTTATTAATTATATAATGATCTCTAAGTCATAAAATTAAAAAAGTTTACGGAAATTATAATTTTTGAACCGTAAAGGGGTAAGCCTATAAAATATTAGGGGTAGGAATTGATTCTTGTAAGAAGTAGATGAATTTTTTTCTTTATTTTTGCAGTTCTCTTTTCTTGAGTCTCAAATCTTTAGATCTGCATCTACGACATTTTTTAGCTTTGATGGGGTTCAATGCTCCACACTTTCTGCAAACGGTCTTCATTAGAAGGTGGTGTCTAGCTATTTTTCTTTTGTAGGGGTCATCAATGGGCATAATCTAATCTCCTTTGTTACTATTCGTTATTGCGTGTTTTTTAGTTCTTAAAGTGCTTTTCTTTTTGAACTTATTTTGTAGTAATTCAAGTTGCAACTTAAGAATAATTTTAAAAACAATTAAAGGCTAAAAAATTTTTTGATATGGGATAGAAATATCGAAATAAAGTAAAAATTAAAATTTTATAAATAATTTTAGGATTTAACTTAGATTAAGTAAAAATTCATAGTTAATTGAAAAAATATGCCGAAAGAGATATTTGATGAAGAGAAGTTCTTAGAATTAGCAGAATTTGCGATCCACTGTCGCGTTAAGAGAGTTAAAGACGTTGTAAAATTGAAACTAAGGACAAAGAAGCATCTTTACACGTATAAAACTGATCCTATAACTGCTGATAGGTTAGTAAGAGCGTTAACTTGCGATATAATCGAGTTATAAATGACTATTAATTGATTTATTGGTATTAATAAAATGAAAAATCTTCCTGCGTGCAAAACATGTGTAAATTCCGGATTTTTATGTTCTAGTTGCCAAGAAAAACTAGATACTGAAATTCTTACTCAATTTGAGTTAGATTTAGCTAAGGATTTGCTTGTTTTGGAGGAGGAGGAACAGTTTAGTTTTTTAAAAAATATATCTTTCTATAAGGCAATTGATTTCGAAGATGTAGTAATTTTTGTAGTCGGTAAAAAGGATAAGCTCAAAATAACTCCGAAACTTATTAACTTGTTAAAAGAAACATACGAAGTGGACGAATTAATATTAGTGGAGCAGACTAAAAATCCTAGAGCTGCGTTAGAAAATTTGATAACGCCGAGTAAATTAATTTCTTTAAATGAGATATTTTTAGCGACAGGGGATATTGAATTTAAAGGAGTTTTAAGTAAGAATGATAAAGATGCGATCTTATTTACTAGAGAAGAGCTTGAAGAGTTAATCATTGAACTCACCGGTAATACAATTCGCATTGAATTTCAATAGTTTTTAGAGTATTATATTTTAATTTCTTATTTAAACAGGTTTAATGAATTATGGATGAATATAAACAAGTTATTTTAATAAGGACCGATTTGAAGATGGGCACAGGTAAGAAATGTGCGCAATCATGTCACGCTTCACTTTCCTCTGCGGACATCGTTAGAGTAAAAAATAAAGATGCTTGGAAGAAATGGAAAAACAGTGGGCAGAAGAAAGTAGTACTACGAGTTTCTGGCAGAGAGGATTTAGGTGAAATTATACAAAAATTAGACAAAGCCAAAATCCACTATTTTTTAGTTAGAGACGCAGGATTAACGCAGTTAACCCCTGGAACAACAACAGCGTTAGGAATTGGGCCGGCATTATCAACTACATTAGATAAAATCACCGGGGAATTGAAGCTACTTTAATTTATTATTTATAGGCTGGATGAATTGGTTGAAGAAAATATTACTTCCATAGGACCTACAATCCTCAGTAAGAGAAAAATGGAAAAAATTGTTGGAATCGAAGTTTTTTCTTCTTCAGCATATGAGGGTATTCAAGCTAGAATTAAAAAACGTTATAAAGATTTTATTGTCCGGGAGATAACTCATTCGGGAAATGTTCTTGAAATAAAAGAGGATTTTGGCCCAATTTATTTTTCTGAAGGTGGTAAAGATAACTATACGCTTTTCAATTTAATAAAAGTTAATAAGGATACATTTGAAGCGATAAGATTAATTAGCAAAGCGTTAGACATTCCATCCCAATCGATAGGATATGCAGGATTAAAAGATAAACGATCCATAAGTGTTCAAATGGCTTCAATTCGAGGTAATTATGTTAGAAAATTGGAGAACTTAAAATTGGACAATATATATATTAGAAACATATCTCCTTCAAAGAACTCTGTTAAATTAGGACATAACTGGGGGAACCACTTTGTTATAACTTTAAGGGACATCAAACATGTGCCTGATCAAATCAAAAAAATAGAAGAGCTATTTAATTATCTTCGTAATCACGGTTTTCCAAACTATTACGGGCTTCAGCGATTTGGTACATTTAGACCGAATTCTCATATAGTTGGGAGATTGATTTTAGAAGGCCAATTTAAACAGGCTTACGAAGAGTTTGTGATAAATGATTACCCAACAGAATTGCCTCAATCTCAAAAAGTAAGGGCAGAATTAGCAAAAACAGGCGATCTAGTAAAAGCACTTAACTCTTTTCCTACAGGTCTTGATTATGAGAGAATAATGATTAAACATTTAGTAGATAATCCAGGAGATTATGAGGGCGCTGTTTACCATCTACCCAAGTACCTCATCAAATTACTAATCAGTTCGTTTCAATCTTATTTATTCAATAAAATGGTCTCGTTACGTGTTCAAAAGGGGAATTTTTTACATAAACCCTTGAAAGGTGATGTCATTAGTATACTAGACGACGAAAATGGGAATACTACACAAATAAAACACATATACGGCGGACTCTATGATAAATATCTGCAGGAGGCGAGAAAATTGAATCGGGCAAAAATTTTAGCTCCTCTTGTAGGATATGATACGAATCTTGACGATTTTCCATACATGAAAACTTTATTTTTAGAGATAATTAAGAACGATGGAATCTCTTTAAATCTATTCAAAAATAAACTGTTAGAAATGTATGAATTTAAGGGTTCTTTTAGACCAATAATAGTAAAACCTGTAGGATTAAAAAATCTCGAATATTCTGCCGACGATCTTTTCCCAAATAGATACAAAATGAAAATAGAATTTTCTCTTCAGAAAGGCTCTTATGCTACATTACTTCTACGTGAAATAGTAAAATAAGAATTTATGTAATATTTACTTCGTAATCTTGTTTGGTTTCATTACCAAGAATATCATTAACCTTTATAGAAATTTTGTGTATTCCCTTCTCCTCGTAATTATATGGAATTGAGGTTAAGCTCAGTTTACGATTTTTTAATGTTCGATATGAAATCCAAGCTGTGGTAAAACTATGTTCTTGATGGTTAAAATCAATAGACCAGCTATCTATCCAATCTGTGAATTTTTTTATTTTGTTTTTCACTCTTTCTTTAATTAAATTTAAATTTGGAACGATAAAATCTACTAGATCAACTGTTATTTTAGAGTCCTTTTTTGATATTTTAACAACAAATTTGGAATCTTGGATTAAAGAGATTATATCTTTATTTCCTATGTTTTCAACGAGGAAATCTTTGTGTGTACTTATTACACGCGTAAATTCATTAGTTTTCATGATTTCAAAGGGCTGACATCGTCTTGAATATTTTTTTTTCCAATCCATCAAATCATTACTATTCCACACATCAAAAATTCTCTTGCGGCTAATGTTTATTGCCTGTTTTGCGATATCTGAACCAATCCACCTCCTACCAAGTTTTTCCGCAACCGCTAGGGATGTTCCAGTCCCACAGAAAAAATCAGCTACAATATCGTCTTTATTTGAAGACGCGAGTATAATTCTCTTCAAAAGCCGTTCAGGTTTTTGGGTTGAAAATGCTTGATATTCCATTGTATTTGCTCTAATGTAGGGAATATCCGTCCAAACATCACGAGGAAAGATGCCTTTATTAGTGACATAAACCTTTTGCGAAAGTTTTTTACCGTTGTGACTTCCACCCCTATAATAAAACATCCCTTTATCGTCTTCCTTTAATGCGAACTTTACGCGATCAGAATATTCCATGTAGATTTCGGGGTCGTCGTTAAAAGTATAATCATTTGATTTAGTATAAAATAAAATCGTATCAAAAGAGCGGATAAAAAATCTCCTCGTTTTAGCTGAAGCTGCAGGATATGCCCAGATTAGAGAATTTTGGAAATTTTCTTTTCCAAATATTTCATCCATTATTACTTTTATATAATGCGAAACATGCCAATCTAAATGGACATAGATACTACCCCTTTCAGAAAGGAGATTCCTCATTAGCAATAGTCTTTCGTAAAGAAAATCAATATATTCATCAATTCCTCCATCCCATATATCAGAGTAAGCTTTCTTTTTCTCGAATGTTTTGCTCTCTCCGATAAATGTTTTTGATTCAAAATTTCCCCCTGTTGCATATGGTGGATCGATATATATAAGTTTAATCTTGTTTGAAAATTTAGGAATCAACGATCTCAAGATACTTAAATTTTCACCCCAAATTAACAAATTCTTCCAATTTTTCGAATTTTTTTCTTGTTCATGGCTCCGTGATCGCTTAATTTTTAGTAATTCCTCATTGAAATCATTATTGCTTATTATGGGGTTTTTATTAACCTCCAAGACTTGAAATTCGAAGATATCTTGAGAATGCTTAAATCTTTGAGCGTGTTTTTCCTCTTTTTTTTTCCAATTTAGTTCGGGCATTATTAATCGTTACTAAGATGGCAAAAAATTTATTCTTACTTTCCTTTTACAAAATAATTTTAACTATTTTATGGTCAAACACAAAACCATGTCAAATGAAGAGATGGATGGATGGAGAAAAACTCATTATACTAAAGATATTACTAAAGATTTAGTAGATAAGGAAGTAATTTTAGGTGGTTGGGTTAGAAATTATCGTGATTTAGGTGGCTTGAGGTTTATTACCCTTCAAGATATCTACGGAGAGCGCCAAATCACCTTGAAAAAAGGTATAGTATCTGATGAGGTTTTCGAAAAAGCTAAAGTAGGATATCAATATTGCCTTATGGTAAAAGGAAAAGTTAAAAGCTTTGAAAAAGCTCCTGGAGGTATCGAAATTATTCCTAGCGAAATAAAGATTTTAAACAAAACTCCCGAAAAATTACCAATCGATATGACGGGAGAAACCAGTACCGAATTAGATTTAAGGCTAAATAATAGAGCATTAGACCTTAGATCAGCAAGGAATCAAGCGATATTTGCTATTAGAGGAGAAATTCTAAATTCAGCGAGAAATTTTTTGCTTGGTAACGATTTTAAAGAGATTTACACACCTAAAATTATTGGCACAGCTACTGAGGGCGGAACCGAACTATTCCCAATTATGTATTTTGATAGAGAAGCTTTTCTTACTCAATCTTCGCAATTGTATAAAGAACAATTGAGCGGAGTATACGAGAGAGTATTTGAGGTAGGTCCAAGCTTTAGAGCTGAAAAAAGTCATACAAAACGCCACTTATGTGAAATTGTGCAGCTTGATGTGGAAATGGCATTCGCTGATATGAACGATGTTCTAAAAATATTGGAAGAATTAGTTCAAAATGTAATAATCGGCGTTCGAGACAAGCAGATGTCTGCTTTAAAGCTATTAGGAATGGAAGACAAGACAGTCGTCCCAGAAATCCCGTTTCCAAGATATACTTATGAAGAATTACTTGATCTACTAAATACTAAACTTAACATAAAGATTGAGTGGGGGGAAGATTTATCAACCGAGGCTAATAGAAAACTCGGACAGGAAATCCCCGGTTATTACTATATAACTCACTGGCCTATGGCAATAAAACCATTCTACATTATGCCATCAAAAAATCCAAAATTTAGCGAATCATTTGATTTACAAAAAGGTTGGCTAGAACTGACCTCTGGTGGTACAAGAGTCCATAACAAAGTACAATTAGTGGAGGCTCTCGAAAATAAGGGACTCAATCCACTAGCTTTTGAATCTCATCTTAGAACATTTGATTTTGGAATGCCTCCTCATGCTGGATTCGGTTTAGGAATAGCAAGATGGCTAACAGTTTTATGTGGATTAGATGATATTAGAGAAGCGGTTATGTACCCTAGAACTCCTGAAAGATTGACCCCTTAATTTATTTGAATGTTAGCAAATAATTTTACAAGATCATGGATGATAATAGTATCGAATCTTATATAAAAGCAGGTAAAGCAGTAAAGGCTGCTAAAGAATTAGCCAGATCCTTAATTAAACCCGGAGTGACTTTTTTAGAAATTGCGAATAAATGTGAAGAAGAAATTATCAATCATGGATGTGAATTATCATTTCCAATAAATATGTCACTTAATAATCACGCTGCACATTATAGCCCAACGATTGACGATCCAACAGTTGTACCTGATAGGGGATTGTTAAAAATAGATTTAGGGTCTCATAATGATGGATATATTGCTGATTCTGCAATCACTATTAATATAAATGGTGATCCCGAACTGCAAAACTATGTTGATGCGGCTACAGAAGCGCTTGATGCTGCTATTAAACTTTTTAAGCCTGGAACAAAACTATATGAAATTGGAGGAGCGATTGCTGAAAAAATACTTAACCGAGGGTTGAGACCTATTACTAACCTTGGCGGTCACGAATTGCAACAGTATAACCTACATGCAGGTCCATTTATTCCTAACTTTAAAGATTCAAATCACAAAAAAGTTATTCAACCTGGTGAAGTTTACGCTTGTGAACCTTTCGCTACTTCTGGTGTAGGAATTGTGGTCAATGGTAAGACATCTTATATTTATCGTTTTGCTAAGAGAGTCAAAAAAAACCTCCCATATGACGAATTAAACTATATGAATAAAATAGAAAAATTAACTAAGTCCTTACCATTCTCGCCACGTTTAATTGAAAAACATAATGTCATCCCAAAAATCAAAATCCAAAAAATAATTGAAGTTTTTATAAGAAAAAGAATATTAGATCATTATCCTCTTTTAATAGAAAAGACTGGCGCTCCAGTTGCTCAACAGGAGCACACAATACTAATAGATCTAGATGGAAATTCAATTGTCACCACTTAATACAAAATTTATGGAAAAACTCACAATTGTTATTCTTTGTGCAGGTGAAGGGAAACGCGCTAAAGGAATTGCGGATGATATCCCGAAGCCATTAATAAAAGTCGAATCATTAAAGAATCAATCTATTCTTACAATTCTAATATCACATTTATATAGATTTGGAATTAAATCAATTGTAATAGTAACTGGATACTTAAGTAAACAAATTGAGAAAAATATTATATCATTTCAAACAAAAAACCCCTACAAAAGCAAAACGATAATATTCAACAACGCTGGAAATCGATATAAGTTAGGCCCTTTGCATTCTTTTTTGAGTATAACACGAAATAAAACCGTTTTTAAAACCGACAAACTTTTTTTGGTTATTCCGGGAGATACGATTTTTGACTACAAACTTATGGAAGAAATTTTTAATTTGCTTAAAGAAAATTACGCTGAAGCTAATCAGAATTCCATTATTTTTTACCGAAGAACTACCAAAATAGCATTAAACAAAGAGACCGAAAAATATGGACTAATGCGTAATAAAATGGTATCTTGTGTAAGAACTAAGGAAAAAAGCTCAAAACAGTACGTCAAAGAAATATATAAGAAAAATATATACGCATCGTCAGACGAAGAAAAATTCAATCAGATTATCCCGGCGTTTATTATTCCTTATGATTATGTGAAAAATTTTGAGGTTCTTGCTAGCAAGATAAAAATGAATGATATTGTTGATGCTATAAACTTATCAATCAAAAATAATAGGGAATTTTTAGCGTGCAGGGTTAAATCAGATCAGAATTTTTACGATATTGATACTGCCCTCGATTTAACATTTTTGAACAGGTATTATAAAAAAAGTGGACAATAGTAGCTCCGATTATCACAGAAAACTTGTTTCAATGGATCATCTTCTTTGTTCCAATGAATCGCATCTGGGATCAAAGCCCTATTGACTATAAAACTCATTTTAAACGAGGGCTTTCATGTTTTAATGTCACGTGTAGCAAGTGGAAATGTTGTTCGTTCGACAAGAGATCAGGCAAAATAGCTTCAAATTACCGTAGACTAACTTAAATTAGAACTTGATTGCTTTTCTCTACTAAATAAATGCTTCAGCGTGAAAAATTTTGAAAGCGTCAAAAATGAATAACAAATGAATATTGTGTATTCAGCAGTATGAAAAAAATTATTAAATAAACCCGATTGGAAATCAATGTATAAGCACTAATTCTGGGTGAAAAAAATTCCAGCTCTTAACAACTCCGTTGTTTAAATTGCACTTACGTATCCAAAACCAATGATTTAAACTATTGTCCAATTAGTAAGATGGGAAAATGAGTATTTAAATATTACTATTAATGTAAATAATCCGATTAATAGCAGAAATATTAATTTAATCTAATATTATCTCTCAGAAATAAGATACAGACTAAAAAAGGTCCAAATGAAAATGTCTATGAAAATAAAAATTGATCTTTTTGGAATAGGAACCATCAACGGTGAAATAATACGGTATTTAGCGCCATTATCGGCAGATGCAATAATCAATAAGTTACCAATAATACTAAGAGGAAGGTTTAGTTTTGGATCAAAAGTCTATTGGACTCTCCCAGGGCTTGAAATTTATAAGGGACCTAATAAAAAATCTAATAAAAGTGTAGAGAAAGGCGATATCATTTATAACCCAAAATCTGATGAATTACTATTTATTTTAGAAGGTACAGAATTACAAACTAAAGTAAATAAAATCGGAAAGGTAACTGAAAATCTCGAATTCTTTCTACAAGCGAAGAATGGATTGAATACCAAAATTTCTAAAATAAAATCGTAAGAACAGACTTTACAGGAGCATAGGATGGCGATTTCAAACAAATTACTTGTAGTGTTTACTTTTTTTTATTTGGGAGTTATATTATATTTAATCTTATTTCTCACAGTTCCAGATATTCAAAACGCCATAATACAATGGCGGCATGAACTTACGGGTCTTACAGAAGGATCTAATTTTCTATTAGCACTTCTCATCTCATTTTTCATCTGTCTTATAGGAAACGCGAGCGTTGGGTTTCCAATTCCTTACCCTTTTATATTGTTTTCGCTTTCAAATTCAATTTACATCAAATATTCAAATCTTGGATTAGCGCTTGGTGAAATTCTTTTTAACGGACCTTTTTGGTTAGAAATACTATTAATTGCAGTAATAGGAGGCATAGGGAGTGCAATTGGTGAACTTGTTGGATTCTTGATAGGGATGGGTGCAAAGAAAGTTGTTAACCGAACTCATTCGAAGACCCTTGAAAACGTACAAGGGTTTGGCAAATTAGTACTAGACCATCCAAAATCTATGCATTTATACATTTTCATTGCGGCAGCTCTACCTATTCCTGACGATCCACTTTGGATAGCTTTAGGAATGTCCGGAAAGAAAATAAATATCCCACGCTGCATATTATGGGCTTGGGCAGGTAAAAATGTAACTACGATTTTTTATGTTACTTTTCCAATTTTGCTTTTACTAGGATTTACGGCAACAGGAATAGAAGTAGGTGATATTTCAAGTGTCATAACAGAATCTTTTATGCTATTATTTACGCTTGCTATAATGCAATTCATTTTAAGCTTCAATTGGGAGAAATACTTAGCAAAGAGAAGCGAGAAAAGTTTATCCAACTCAATTTAAAGAAACAAGTAAAAAATTTACTTTTCATTATTCTTTAGGCAGTTTTTACAGACAAACACGACCTTTCGCTTGTCTTTTGAATTCTCGTCGTGGTAGACTCGTTTATAGATGTAATTATTACAAATTTCGCACAAAGCGATTGTTCGAGCCTCTTCTAGTAAGGGCCCTAAATTTTCAAAAGTCATAATTTATTTATGAAAAAAATTTGTGTTACATAAAGCGGTTGTTCGAGCCTCTTCTAGTAAGGGCCCTAAGTTTTCAAAAGTCATAAATCAATTCTATAGGAGTGATTTTGAGAGGGTTATTTCGATTTTAGAAATTAAATCCTTTTTATTTTTATTATT
>JAHLWV010000195.1 GCA_019057735.1 Promethearchaeota archaeon
GGGGGTAAAACTTTTTTTACCGAAACCATTGCAGAATGGTCTGTCTTCTCGCGACTATTATTTTTTCACGAAAATCATTCCTTCGGTTTATTCTTTTTTCTTCTTTTCTTCAGAATCTTTTTTTGCAGCTTCCTTAATCAGTGAGTCTTTAATGGGGTTAGTTCCTAGATTTTCTATTATCTCAGTTACTCGGATGACTTCTTCTTGAAATTTTTGACCCTCAGCTGCACTACAGCTAAACATTTGTATTCTCTCAGGTGCAACTCCAGCTGTTTTTAAAATTTCTTTAGTGTATTCTACGTTTTTTGCAGCCACTAAATTCCCAGTTTCGTAGTCACATTCTCCTTTGTATCATCCAGCAACTATTACACCATCTGCTCCCTTTCCAATTGCTCTCATCATTAAGCTAGGTGTAACTCTCCCCGTGCAATTTATCCTTATTGGTCTAATCGTTGCAGGATATTGAGCTCGAATCGTACCTGCCATGTCTCCAGCGCCATAACCTCATTTCCAACACATAAAGGCTAAAATTTTTACTTGGTCTTTTACATTCGCTGTCATATTTTACACCTCTCTATATATTATCCAATATAGCATCGATTTGTTTTTCGTATTGGGGTTCACGATAGTATCTTAAAGTTATTGCTTCTGAGGGACAATTAGCTAGGCATGCACCGCATCCTCTACATAGAATTTCATTAACTTCAGCACCATCAGGTTCTACTTTAATAGCGTCGTAGGGGCAGTTAAGTTGACATAATCCACATTTCGCACACTTTTCATTATCAACAGTTGCTCGGATTAAGAGAATTCGGTATTTATCCTTCATCATTAACCTTGCTAAAGAAGAAGCTGCTGCTCTTCCTTGCGCTATTGAATCCGAAATCGCTTTAGGTCCTTGAGATACACCAGCTAACACTATTCCAGGGATTTTTGTATCGATAGGGTTTAATCGTGAATGAAATTCCTTGAAAAATCCATCATGACTTTTTTCAAGTTTCAATATGCTCGTAAGCTTTTCAATCCCCTTAGCTGGTACCATGGCACTAGATAAAACAACTAAATCGTACTCAAATTCTTTTAATTTAGTAGTTCCAACTGTGTTTTGTAATGCAACCTTAAGATTGTGTGTTTCGGGATCTTCTTGAAGCCGGGAAACATTTGTTCTGATGTATTTTATTCCTTCTTTTCGAGACGCTGTGAAGTATTCTTCGTAATCTTTCCCCGCTGCTCTTATATCCATGTAAGCTACAGTGACATCTATATGGGGAGAGTGTTGCTTAATGAGTTTTGTATTCTTAACAGAAATCATACAACACACACCTGCACTGCAGTACGTATTCCGAGTTAAATCTCTTGAACCAACGCATTGAATGAACAAGACACTTTTCGGTTCTTTTCCATCAGAGGGACGCTTTAAATGTCCAACCGTAGGCCCGTTAGGTGCTAGTATGCGTTCAAGTTTTAATTGAGTGATTACATTAGGATAGACATTGTATCCTAAATAACCCGTTTCGGGTTCGTATTCGTCCCATCCCGTTGCTACAACTATCGACCCAACTTTAACTTCCAGAAGTTCGTCTTCTTGATCGAAATCAATTGCATCCACTTCACACGCTTTTATACACAAGCCACACTTAATACATTGCGTCATATCGATTTGTGCCAACATTGGAACTGCCTGTGCGAAGGAGGCATAAATTGCCCTTCGGGGATCCAATCCTTCGTTAAATTCGTTATATCCATAAGCAGGACAGACCTCCCAACAAGCACCACAACCGTTACATTCGTTATTTACGTATCTTGCTTTTTTCCGGATTTTAACCTCAAAATTACCTACAAATCCAGTTACTTCTTCTACTTCACTGTATGTATGTAAGTTCAATCCAGGCATTCTTGCTGTTTGGAGCATTACAGGACCGAGAATTCAAATACTACAATCGTCCGTAGGGAAGGTTCGATCTAGCATTGCCATTTTCCCGCCAATTGTAGGTTTTTTTTCTACTAAGTGTATTTCAAATCCTTCATCGGCTAAGTCTATTCCTGCTGATAATCCAGCGACCCCACCACCAATTATGAGAGCTTTCTTTGTTATGTCAACTTCTTTAATAAGAATTTTCTCTAAAGTAGCAGCTCGAGCGACTCCAGCGCGAATAGCGTCTTCAGCAGTACTCTTTGCTCCAGGTCTATCGTTTCTATGAACGAAACTAGAATGTTCTCGAATATTAACGAATTCTAAATACGACGGATCCAAATTCATTGATTCCAACACGCTTTTAAAAACGGGTTCGTGTGTTTTTGGGGTACACGCAGCCATGAGTAATCGATTAGCGTTGTGTTCTATCATCTTTTCTTTTATAAACTCAGCACCAGACTGAGTTCATAGAGATATATAATCTACTGCTTCCACGACGTTCGGTAAAGTTTTCGAATATTCTGCCAACGCTTTAGTATCAATTATTTCAGCGATATTAAGTCCTCATTGACATATTGTTACTAAGATTCTGACATCATCATTTTCAGTCATTACTTTGTCTTTAGTTTCTACCATTGCATATTTCTCCTAGTGTTATTTTGTTAGTTCCTCCAATAATTTTACGCTAATTATTATACATGAAATATTTTATTCTAATTTAAAATAACGATTAAAAAAATTAACTTTAAATCAGTATTCTTTTATATATCTTTTATTATTGATGGAATTAAAAATATTCGATTAAATCAAATTTAAATAGATTTTCCACGGTTATTACTTTAAGATGCTATTTACTTTTTTACAAATGGGAACTCCTTCAATCGATGAACTAATCCCATTTATCATTATGGGCGCGTTCGCTGCAGGAGATATATTGTTATTAAAGTTAGCATTAGTGGTAACTAAAGCCCAGAAAAGGACACAGATGAAATGGGTTGCGGGAAGTTTTGCTATTCAATTTGGAATAATTTTTATTATTAGTTCTCCCTTGTTTTTGCTAGGTTTTATGGGTAAATTTCAAGGAGAACCTGATGCAATAATTCCTATCGTTATCCTTTCATTATTTATTAATCTCAATGTGATAAATGTTTTACATCAAGTAGGTCTAAAACGTTCATTTGGCATTCTCTTGATTACCATCGTTCCTCTAATTATCGTAATGATTATATTAGGAAACATATTTGCAAGAATGCCATAGAATCAAGATGTTACTCATAATTTAATTTCCTTGTTAATGTGATGATTCATAGCAATTACTTCTTCTCGTGCAGCCTCACCAAATTTTTCAGCGGGGTATTTTTCATTCTTAAAATAAGCATATGTTATACCTCTTGACGAGTTAACTATCCCCCCTAAACCATTTTTATTAAATCCGTTTTTTATATCTCTCGCTGTGGCACCTTGAGCTCCAAAACCAGGCATTAAAACATAAGAATTTTTTACAATACTCCTAATCGACTCTAACTCTTCCGGGTAAGTGGCGCCTACTACTACACCTAAATTATGGAATTGCGAAAATTGAGCTAAATTTTCTCCCCAATCTGCTACGAGTCGAGCCATTTTTATATAATTTCTTTCAAGGGTAACATTTTCTACATTGACTTCTATATCAGATTCTAAAGCATTTGGAATTCTGGCACTAAAAAGGTTCTGAAAATCGTTGCTACTTGGATTCGAGGTTTTTACTAATACGAATACGCCTTTTTTTTTATGTTCTAAAAACGGTTTAACTCCGTCAATTCCAAGGTATGCATTTAATGTACATGCGTCTGCATTATACACTTTAAATGTAGAATGAGCATAAGCTTCTGAAGTCGCCCCGATATCGTTTCTTTTTGAGTCTAAAATGACAAGTAGATCTTTTTTGTGAGCATATTTTATGGTTTCTTTTAAGGCAGATAATGCATCATATTTCTCATAAAATGCAATTTGGGGCTTTACAACGGGGATCAAATCTGATGTATTATCAATTAGTATTTTATTAAATTCAAGAATGACCTTGTTCGGGTCCTCAAATTCTTTAATTAGGAATTGTGGAATTTCTCCTTCCTTATCCAACCGGGGATCTAAACCCATGCACACAACACTATGTTTTTCAATGATAGATTGGATCAAGTCTTCAATAAAATTCATAACTCTTGTCCTTCAAAGTTTTTATACTGATCTTTTACCTCATCAATATCTGATGTTATAAGAGTGTGTCCTCTATGATTTGCTTCAAAAACCTTTAACAGATTTTGATTTTCAGGATCATTTGGATAAATATTTACATATTCTCTACACTTTATACATGCTCGAGCCCTAACTTTTAACACCTCAAAACATAATTCACTAAAGAAAATATAAGACTATGGTATATATATATAATTTTATAATCGTGTTTTAAACAAATGTTATATCTTGATAATCTATTTTTTCTTCATTTATTTTAGCGATGCCTAGTTCCCGTACTTTCTTGTTTAATTTTATAAACGCTTCTTTCACGAATTTCTTATTTTTTGCTCCTGTACAAACAACTTTTCCAGTGGAAAATATCAGGAAAACAGTTTTAGGGTCTTTCATGCGGTAAATTAAACCGGGAAAGACTTCTGGCTCGTACATAGCATTTTCCATCACAATTGCTGCCATATTTAAATCAATAAATGTGTGTAAATCTCCACTTGCAACAATATTCTGAACCGTGATTACTGGATTAGATACATTAATTCCTGCTTTTTTAATAGATTTTACGATTTTTTTTACTCCAGCGCTTGCTTGATCTGCTCTTCTAAGTCCTGTAATAACCATTTTTCCCGTAGAGAATATAAGAAATGTTGCTTTTGGGTCAGTAATTCTCATGACAAGACCCGGAAACCTTTCGGGATTATACTCTACATCTTCAAATTTGCGAGCGATTTTGACAAGGTCAATCTTTTCAGTAATCTCCATTACAACCGTGGCAACAACATTTTCGATTTTATAATCTAATTTTAAATCAGATTCATCTTTTTTTTCTTCTGACATAATTCATTACCTAAAATAAATAATTGTTAATCAAACATAATTTTTTCTATAAAAATAATATATTTATTCAAATATCATTCTAATTAATTAAAC
>JAHLWV010000027.1 GCA_019057735.1 Promethearchaeota archaeon
CACATATAAGCACAGGTTCCACAATAAGAGCATTTCTCTGCATCGGGAATATCTGGAAACAAATCTTCAGTTTTTTTTCTTGTCAACTCGTGGCCAGTTTGAACGATAGCTTCTTGTGGACAAACTCTCTTACAGACGTAACATCCTACGCATAAATCTTTGTTAAATTCAATAGCCTGGTTATTTGTATAGAAGCTTAAAATAACTTCATTCTTGTGGTTATCTACAATCCTTTCTACTCTTGGATATGACATTTTTAATTACTACCTCTTATTGGGTTGGGTCCTAGTTCCTTGAGCTCTTCTGAATATTCTCTGGCAATTTCTGTTAAAACGACACCTTCAGAAGCAGAAACAAATATGTATTTCAATCTTTTAGGATTAATCCCAAATTGTTCTAAATATCTCTTAAGTATCGGTATTTTTCGTACCGTTTTGAGGTTTCCTTCTACATAATGGCAATCACCAGGATGACAATGGCTAACCATTACTCCATCAGCGCCATTCATGAAGGCATTAATAACAAATTGAGGATCAACTCTCCCTCCACACATAACTCTTACGATTCGCAAGTTAGCGGGTCGTTGCATCCTCGAAGTTCCTGCACCATCGGCTCCGGCGTAAGAACACCAATTACAGAATATTCCTAAGACGTAAGGATCAAATACTTCTTGACTACTCAACTTCTACTTCCTCTAGTTTTGGTTTTTTTATAATAGCGGTTTCAATCATCGGAAGAATCTGTGCATCGTCGAAATGATTTTGAACAATAGCTTTGCTGGGACATGCGGCAACACAAGTTCCACAACCTTTACACATAATATCATTTATTTCTGCCACACTTTCAATTGTATTAAACGTTATTGCATTAAAAGGACATAGACCAATACAACTTTTACACCCCGCACATTTATGGTCTATAACCGTTGCGTAATAAGGTATAATCTCTACTTCCCCCTTGGACATGAGTGTCGATGCACTAGAAGCTGCAGCTTTGGCTTGAGCAACAGTATCAGGAATATCTTTCGGTCCGACAACATTTCCAGCAACAAAAATACCCTCAGTTAAAGTGTCGACAGGTCGTAATTTAGGATGAGCTTCCATTAAGAATCCATCTTCAGTTTTAGTTGCGGTGACGTTAAAAATTCGCGCTATATCATCAATATCAGCGCGAGGTTCTAATCCAATCGATAAGACCACCATATCAACTTCAAGCTCAAGTGGTCTTTGTAGCGTAGTATCTTCTGCTCGTATTATAACGTTATCATTCTCACCTTGTAATATCTCTGCAACTCTTCCCCTGATAAATTTAATTCCGTAATTCTTTGCTGTATCGTTGTAGAATTCTTCGTAGCCTTTACCAAATGCTCTAAGATCAATATAAAATATAAAAATTTGAGCATTAGGGTGCTTTTCCTTGTAGGATCGGGCTTGCTTTGTAGCATACATGCAACAGACTCGTGAACAATACTTTCTACCTCTCCCTGTAAAATCACGACTTCCTACACACTGAACCCAAACAATCGATTCTGGTTCTTTTAAATCGCTAGGTCTTTTTACTTTTCCTGCGGTAGGGCCGTATGAACTTAATAATCTTTCCATCTGAAGTGCATTTATTACATTTTTATATCTTCCAAATCCATATTGATGCATTCTAGTGGCATCGTAAGGGTCATAACCGGTTGCTAAAATGATAGTTCCAATCTTAATATCGACATATTCGGGTTTATCATCGTAACGTACTGAATCTGTTGGGCATGCTTCAGCGCAAATTCCACATTTGATACAATGATTCATATCGATAGTGTATTCACCAGGAACAGCTTGAGGAAATGAAAGATAAATCGCTTTTCTAGGTTTCATACCTAACTCAAATTCGTTACCAGTCTCAACAGGACATATATCTACACAATGCCCACATCCAGTACACGAATCTTGATCAATATAATGGGGATATTTCTCAATTCTGGCTTGAAAATTACCTACATAACCGTCGAGAGATACAACTTCAGAATAAGTCATTAGCTCTATGTTTTTATTTCTAGCAACTTCGCTCATCTTAGGTGTCGTAATACACGAAGAACAATCCATCGTAGGGAAAGTTTTATCAAGCTGAGCCATATGCCCACCCACAGTTGGAGATTTTTCAACTAAGTAAACTTTATAACCTGAGTTTGCTAAGTCTAAAGCTGCGTTAATGCCTGCGATTCCAGCACCCACTACTAAGGTTGCGGGTTCAACTTTAACAGTTGTAATTTCTAGCGGTTTAAGGGCTCCAGCTTTTGCTACGGCCATTCTTATATGATCCTTGGCGATCCGGGTTGCTCCCGGAACATCGTTCATAGTTACCCATGTACAATGTTCTCGAATGTTGGCCTGTTCAAAAAGATATTTGTTTAATCCTCCTTCTTCGCAAGCTCTCCTAAAGGTTTCTTCGTGCATTCTAGGGGAACAAGATGCTACTACAACTCGATTTACCTTTCCTGCTCTAATATCTTCCATTATCATCCCTTGTCCAATATCGGAGCACATAAACTTGTATTCGCTCGCTAAGGAAACATTTGGAAGAGTCCTAGAATAATCGCACAATTTTGGAACATCTACAACACCACCAATATTAATTCCGCACCAACAAATGTAGACGCCGACTTTGGGGGGTTCTCTGCCAGTGATTTTAATCCCGTTTTTTGCTTTTACCATAATTTTTACCTCTTTTAAGCGCTCTCTCCAATTTTAGTTAGAATCGGTTTTACAGGAGTAAATGGAGGAACACCCTTTAAATCTGGACTTCTAATCATCCCTAATTCTTCAGGTTTCATACCCATCGCTAATCCGATTAACTGAGTAAAATATATAACCGGAATACTAAATGGAGCACTTATCTTATCTTTAAAAATATTATTTACTTCAACTTGTCCCAAATCAAACTGTAGATGACAGAAAGGACAGCATGTTATAATTGCATCTGCTTTAGCAGCTGTAATATTTTCTAATTTTTCACGGGTATAATCAAGGGAAAGCTCTTTAAAAGCGCCTCTTACCCCACCTCCTGCTCCACAACACATAAACTTGTCACGGTAATTTAGGCTCTTACATCCCGAGATTTCTAGTAATTCGTCGAAAAAAGTTGGATTCTCCACCTCATTATCCCAAGGTCTTATATCTCTTGGTTTTATGAGGTGACAACCATAGTGTAATGCCAAATTTAAATTTAAGGGCGTTTTTCGGCCGTATTTCGTTCTAGCTCTTATTTTTTCAGGGCCTATATCGTGATACATTATATCTACTACGTGCCGAATTTTAGCAGTTCCTTTAAATTCTCTACCTATTTTAGCGAGATGCTCATTAACCATTCTTTTCTTTTCTTTATCGTGTTTTAGTGTATGATTTACCTCGAGTAAGCTTCCATAACATCCGTTACACATTAAGGCGATATCAACACCGAGTTCTTCAGCAATTGTTATATTTCTTGCTCCTACTACTAACCAAGTATCTATATCAAATCCACGAAATACTCCCGGCGCGGGGCAACACGAAGCTCCTTCCATTTCAATTAATTCAATTTTAAATTTTTTAAAAACATTTTTTGTTGCGCGTTCAATAAATGGATATCGATTAGGAATAACGCATCCAAGAAATAACGCAAATTTTAAACCGTTACCTGCCATTACAATTATCCTCCTTTTTCAACTTCTTTTTTCTCATAATCTCCAACCCCAGTAAGTTTATCAAACTCCGTACTCTTTAAAAGCGTCTGAATCTCTTTTTCTGCTTTAGGGAATTGATGCGTTGTAGGCGGGAGCTCAGATAATTTATGATATTTACGTAGCTTACTAAAATTTTCATTAATAGGAACTCCATGTCCCGTATTATAGAACATTTTGCATAGAGCAAGATGAGGCGCTTGTATATATCCTTCTTGAACTGCTAAATTTCTGAGGTATATTATTACATCTGTCACAGGAACACCCCGAGGACATCTTTCAAGGCAAGTATAACAAGTGCTACAAAACCAAAGTTCTTTATCTGATAGGACTTCTTCTTTAAGTCCTAACTGCACTTTCTTCATGAGAGATCTAGTACGAAAAGCGGTCCTTCGTCCACTTGGACATCCACCGCTACAAGTGCCACATTGAATACACGCACTTAATTCTAAATATCCGGCATCTCTTAATAAATTGGACAAGTCGTCCGAAATTTCTGTTATCTTGTTAGTCTTAATAATTTCCAAACATATCACCTAATTTTAAAATAAATAAGCGTTATCTATTAACGTAAAGCTTAAAAATGTATTTTATTTAGTTACTTTCTTAGCCGTTTTATAGATATGGTTAAGAAGTTTTATAAGGTTTTTTAATATTAAATATAATTCACCATAAATATTACTATATTCAATTATAAATCATCGAAAAGTGATTATAAAAGATAATTGAATGTTTAAAAAATAGCTAGAAATGTGTATTTTTAATAAAAAGAAAATTCTCTAAAACGGTTTAAAATATATTACTCATTATTTCTCGTAAGTTCTTTTAAGAATTCAATCTGCTTTTCTTCAGATAAAAAAGCTAATTCTTTCTTAATTTCCTTTAGCTCGTCTTTTGAAAGGTTTAATTTCATCAGTTCTTCTCTGACTTCTTTGGATAGCGTTGTAAAGATTCTATAGAAATATTTTTTGACAACTTCTAATTTCTCAAATCCTCCATTATTTTCATTGTTACTAATCAGACTCACCAATGCTAAATGATGTTAAAATTTCATACATTATTTAATAAAGAAATGAAATGAGCGTTAATAAAAAATATGGAGTCCATATTTTAATTTTCTATAATAGGTAATGAAAAGAAAAAAGTGCTTCCTTTGTTTCTGCCTTCTGATTCTACCCAAATTTTACCGTCATGAAGCGTTATTATTTCTTTTGAGATATACAATCCTAATCCTGTTCCTTCGATGCCTACATCCCAACCTTGGCCATATCTTTCGATTTTACCAAATTGTGTGAATAGTTGTTGAATCTCTTTCTGAGTTAATCCGATGCCCGTATCTTTTATCGATACTATATAGTTTCCGTTTTTTTGTTTGGAATCTATTGTGATTTCTCCTCCTACAGGAGTATATTTTACAGCGTTGATTATTAAATTTGTTATAACTTCGTAAATTTTCTCTTTATCAAATTCTGTGAAGAGTTTATCTTTTATATTTACCGATATCTTCTGCTCTCTCAAACTGGCAATTCCTTGCAATTGTTTTACGCAAAAGTTAATTAAAAATGTAAGATCTTCTTTTTCTTTTCTTAATTTTAGCAGTCCTTGTTCCAATTGCGAACTTTCTACAAGTGAGTTAATGTAATCTTCAAGACGCTTACTTCCGGTTTTAATTTCTTCCAAAATTGATATGACATCGTCATCTAATTTATCGGAGTGAAGTTTTAATAACAAATCTGTGAAACCTTTAATGGATATTAACGGGGTTTTTAATTCGTGCGAGGTTCGGGAAAAGAGATCGCTCTTTAGCTTATTAATTTCGCTCAACATTTTATTTTGTTCTTCTAAATGTTGCTGAGACTTCCACCTTCTCTGCTCTATTTCAAGAGCATCGCAAATTAAGAAGAGAACCAACTTGTTTTGGTTAGAAATCGTAGGGTTTTCGGTAAACAAGACAACCAACAAATCGTTTAAATCGTTCCCTGACATTATTAATTTACCATAGCAAGCTTTAATATTTTGCTCCATAATGAAATGATCTGTTTTACCATATTCCGTTTTATCGATATCATAAAATTCTTGAGTAAAATCGTGGTTTTCTACAAATACTTGACTTACAAATAGACTTTTTTTAAAATCTTCTGAGTTATATACTTTTACATCCCCTTTATGAGACATTACTCTGTACTGTTCTTTTTCTTCATGAATACTTTTGTTGATATACAAAACAACATCACCATCGAGTAATTTAAGGCAAGTTTTTAGCAATAATTCGATGTTCTGTTGAGTGTCCGTCGTGTAGTTTAAAAAGTTTATATTCAGTTCGTAAATTAATTCTTCGTAAATCTTCTTCTCTGTCACATCCTCTAACCACAATCGAAAACTTAGTAAATTACCGTTTTCGCTGTCGTACTGGTTTAATCTTTTACCTTGTAGCCACTTCATTTTACCTTCGTTGGTAATAACTCTAAACTCTATCTCCTTTCCTTCTTCAGAATTTAGTAATCTTAGCAAGTCATCGGGATGGATAATTTCATCCATTAACTTTTTATTAACAATATTAATATCTTGATAGCCAATGAATTCTAACAATTTAGGGTTTAGGTAAGAGATACTATTGTTTTCTAATTCAATTTCTAAAACTCCAATTGTAGATGTCTCTAATAAGTCCCTAAGTTTTTCTTCTGAATCCTTAATTTTTTGTTCCGTTAACACTTTTTCTGTTATATCTTCAACAGTAAAAATTATATTTTCTATCTTTCCGTTGCTTCCAATAAGAGGAGTACCATTAATTGAAAGTAGGATATCTCTATCCTTAGCTAATTTAAAGGTTGCGTGATAATCTAATAATGGATTTTTCGTTTGCATAATAATTTGAAAAGGAAGCTCGTGTTTTGGTATGGGATTGCCTTCTGAGTCTACAAGTTTGAATTTTGATGCGATAAAGGATTTTTTTAATAGTTCTTCTTTCGGATAATGCAAAACTTTCTCTGCTTGTGAATTTACGTAAATAATGTGTCCATTTGTATCTATAGATAAAATCCCAGCGGGATTGGTTTCCATGATCCGTTCCAGTCTCTCATGTTGCATTCGTAAATTCTCTTCAGCATTTTTTCGTTCTGTTATATCCTCAAATGTAATTAAAAGCCCTGCAACCTTACCATCAGAGTTCAGCAACGGGATTCTATTTACATCGATCCAGATCTTTTGTCCATTCCTACGAGTCCAGTATTCATCTTTATGATAAACCGCTTTATTTGATTCTATAACTTTTTTCTCTTGTTGTTTATTATATTTGATCTGTTCTTCATCCCAGAGCAATTCTTCGTCCTTTTTAGCTATAATATTTTCGGGGTGTTCAATTCCTATTAAATTTGCATAATTGTCATTACACCCTAAATAACTTAAATCAATGTCTTTCCAGATGATATATTGTGGTATATTCTCCATAACCATTTGGAGCATTTCGTATGAACTTTGGAGGGCTTCTTCGTATTTCTTAGGATTGAACAATTTCCAAAATCGTATTTCGGGGATGGTTTCAGTTATTTTCTTAAACCGATCTTCCGTATCCTTTAGGTTTACTTCGATTTTCTTTTGCTTTGAGATATCTTTCAGAATTACTAAAATCTTATTATTCTTATTCTCATCTACGAACTTCTTTGCTTTAATTTCAGCCCAAACAATTTCGCCTTTCTTTGACAGCAACCTTATTTCTTGGAAATAACCAAAAATTTCAACACCTTTTTTTAAGAATTTAGCGATTTTCTTGATATCCTCAGAAAAAAATATTGTTAAAAAGGGCTTGCCTGTCAGGTCATTTTCAGAATATTCAAGCTTATCTAGTAAAGGGCATTGATTAATAAGTTCTATATCGAGATCTTTATTTTGATTAATGACAACAACTAAGTCGTTAACAATTTCCATAAAAATTTGAAATTGAGTCTTTAAGTTGTCTTGTTTATCGTCGTCAGAAATCATTTTCTTCCATCCTTATTTCGAACTAATTCTTTTTTTCTAACCTTCGTGTGGCTTCTAGTTAAACAAGTAAAGCCACATTTATTTATATATATAGTATAAAGATATTAACAGTATTATGATATTGCCTAAGATCATGGAAAGAATCTTATATCTTAATACCACTAAAAATTTATTCTTAGAAGAATTTTTAGATAATAACAGATTATCTAAATTCATAACATTTGGGAAGTTTCCAAAATAGTATAGGAGTGTGTTAAGTATCTATGGATGATTTTTTAAGTTGTTTGTCGTGTGGTAAGAGCTTAGGTTCAAAATCTAAGCATAACCATGGACAATGCACAGAATGCCTTTTAAAACTAGAATTTAAGACAGGAGATCTAAATTTTGAATTCATTCAAAAATATCTGCAAGGAATTTTAGATTTCTTCGTATCTGACGTAAGCGCAGCTTTTAATAAAGATCCCGCAGCACGTACTTTGATTGAGGTATTAACGAGTTATCCGGGTATAAAAGCCGTATTATTATATCGTATTGCTCACTTTTTTTGGAAATTGAATGTTCCATATATTCCAAGATATATTTCGGATATTGCAAGAGAGTTAACTGCAATTGAAATTCATCCTGGTGCCGAAATTGGTTCCGAATTTTTTATTGACCACGGTGCGGGAGTTGTAATAGGAGAAACTGCTGAAGTTGGGAATAATGTAACATTTTACGCTGGAGTAGTCTTAGGGGGTACTAACTTAGAACAAACTAAGAGACATCCTACCTTAGGAGATAATATTGTTGTTGGGACTGGAGCCAAAATCTTAGGACCCATCACTATCGGTGATAATGTTAGAATTGGGGCGAATTCTGTAGTAATACACGATGTACCTCCAAACTGCGTTGCCGTTGGGGTTCCTGCAAAAATTGTCTCCAAGAAAGGAGAAAAAATAGATAAGATAGATCTACGACACGGAGATCTCCCAGATCCCATTTCAATTGCTATTGAAATGTTAGATAAACGACTTAAAGAGATCGAACACCACTTCCCTGATATCAAAAAACCAAGTAAGGACGAATTAGAGATATTTTACGGCGAATATGGTGAAGGAATCTAAGCTAAGTTTTTTTTAAGCATGAATAAAAAAGTGAAAATTATGAATTATTACAATAATATTATAGAAACAATAGGAAAGACTCCATTAGTAAAGCTTAATCGAATTACTAAAGATGTTAAACCGAATATATTTGTTAAGTTAGAATCTTTTAACCCTGGTGGGAGCGTTAAGGACAGAATTGGGATGAACATGATCCTTAAAGCAGAGGAGGAAGGCATAATTGATAGCGATACTATTATCGTTGAGCCCACGTCGGGAAATACAGGGATTGGTCTTGCAATTACATGCGCTGTAAAAGGCTATAAATTAATCCTTACTATGCCTGAAAGCGTTACAGTCGAAAGAAGGCAAATTCTTATTGCATATGGTGCTGAAGTTATTCTCACGCCAAAGGAGGGAGGTATGAAAGCGTCTATTACGAAAGCAGAAGAAATCGCAAAGGAGAAAGGAAAGGTGCACATCCCTCAACAATTTAGGAATTTAGCTAATCCAGATATCCACAGGAGAACTACGGCTAAAGAAATATTTAACGATTTAGATGGTCAAGTCGATGGATTTATTGCTGGAATTGGAACGGGAGGGACCATAACTGGCATAGGTGAAGTACTAAAAGATAGAGTAGGAGCAAGGTTTAGAGTTTATGCCGTAGAACCTAAGGACTCTGCGATTTTATCAGGAGGAGAACCGGGACCACATAAAATTCAAGGCATAGGAGCTGGATTTATACCAGAAGTGCTAAACACTGAAATTTACGATAAAGTAATAACCGTTACCTATGATGATTCCATCGCAACAGCAAGAAAATTAGCAAAATTAGAAGGAATATTCGTTGGAATTTCTTCGGGAGCCTGTACGTGGGCTGCTATTCACGAGGCTTCTAAAGATTTCAGAGAAGGAGAAAATCTTGTAGCTTTATTACCCGACGGTGGAGAAAAATATCTCTCAACTGATTTATTTCGTTTCTAAATAGCAAAGAAATCTATTCGATTTTTATT
This sequence comes from Promethearchaeota archaeon, assembly GCA_019057735.1. The sequence goes on from JAHLWV010000027.1 coordinate 9,780, forward strand.
GAATCTAATAACATTATTTCGTTAATTTTCTGCCAGTATTCCTCGATGTTCCAATTAGTTTTGTTTTTAATTTTTGCAGATAATTCAATAAAAATATCTTTTATTTCTAAAGTATGAAAATAGTTAATTGACGGTGCGATAACAGCTATCATAAATTGTTTTTCTCCAAATCTTTCTTTTGTTTCAGGATAAGAATCAAAAAAGAGATAACCACGACTATTTAGATTCTTTATATCTAACAAAACACCTTCTGCCTTAGTAATCTTGTTATGACCATAGATTGAAGTTGCTACTGTAAACAATTGGTTTACGATGTCCTCCAAGGGAATTGAAAATGTTTGTTCCTCGGGGAAATATCGTTTTAATTCTGGGCCATATTTATCGTCCCAAAATGCTAAAAATAAACAGATAAAAAATTCTTGTTGAGTTTGAAAAGAAGTTTTTGATTTTAAATTTGAAGTTGAAAATGACTCATCAATTTTATTGTTTAATTGGTTTATTCTTTTAATACGAGCAATTTTTCCTGATAATATTGCAAGTAAATCTTTCTCGTTAAAGGGTTTAGTTAAATAAGCGTCTGCACCAAGTAATTTCCCAAATCTTACATCCTTCGGAGTTGTACGGGCAGAAAGAAAGAGAAATGGAATCCTATTAAAATTTGGATCGCTCGAAATTAATCTAAAAAATTCGTAACCATCCATTTCAGGCATCATAATATCGCTTATAATAATGTCTGGAATTTCCTTGAGGTTAGAGAGAATTTCTAGAGCTTCTTTTCCATTTTTTGCTGTAATAGTTCTATAATTGTTAGATTCTAGTAATAAATTTAAGTTATATAACAAATCAACATTATCTTCAACTATAAGTATAAAAGGTTTCAAATCAAATCTAACTGAATTTTTTTTTTCTTTTACATTAGAATAAGGGATTATTGAGTATATATGTCTTTTTCAATTCTTGGAAAAAAAACATAAAAAATTGTTCCTTTTCCATATTCGCTTTCAACATACAATTTCCCATTATGAAGTTCGATCAATTCTTTCGCAATAGGCAATCCCAGACCCGTTCCAGGGATATCACTTACCTGATCTGATCTAAAAAATCTCTGAAATATGAAAGAAATATCTTTTTCTGAAATTCCAATTCCTTTATCTTCAAATTGGAATAAAACTCCATCTTGGGCGTTAGGATTATATTGCCCTTTATAGTGATCAATTGCTTTAATTTCGATAATATTCTTTTCTTTCGAATACTTTATAGCATTGTCAATAAAGATACGAAATATTTGGTCAATTTTCTTAATATCTCCATGTAATTTAATTTTTTTGTTAATAGCTACTTTAAAAATTATATTTTTCTGGTTTCCAATTGGTTCCATCAGTGCTAAGATATCCGTAAGGACTAAGGATGGCTGATATTCTTTCCATTTTAATTTGGCTTTCCCTTCATCAATTCTCGAAAGCGTTAAAATATTTTCAATTAAGTCTTTTAGAAGGTAGATATTTCTTGAGATTCCTTCTTTCAACGTTTTCTCGATTTCTGGAGTAATTTTATCAGTATGGTTTTCTAAAAATTCAATCGACATTGTTAATATGCTAACTGGTGTTCTTAATTCATGAGAAACCGTAGAAACAAATCGACTCAAATTATCTTCCGCTTCTTTCCGAGCGGTTATATCCAATCCATATATATTAGCATATCCCACTCCTTTAATCGGTACGATGAAGAGGTTATAGATTCGGCCATTAAACTTTAATTCCATCTCTATATTCTTATCCATAGAAAATGCTTCGTTAACAGATTTTAAAAGAACATCTGGGATTCTACTACCCTCCCCTATTCCGAATAAATTTTGGCTGGCCTTATTTGCTAAAAGGACATATTTTTTACTTAATCTTAGGATTGGATTAGGGTTCTCTAATGGAAACCTAGCCATATCGGCAATTTTTTCTTGTGTTACTTTTTGCTCAGTGATATCAGTTACAAAAGCCATAGCTCCTTTAAAATTTCCAGCTTCATCAAAAATTGGAGACGCTTTTAGAGTGGTAAATATTTTTTTGCCAGATTTGTGAATAAACTCAAACTCGTGATCTTCCTCTATGCCCTGTTTACGTCTTTCAAAATTTTTCTCTGCTATTTTTTTTCCGTCCTCGTCCGTAAAATCATAAAGATTAACTCCAATCATCTCATCAATCTCATAACCGAACATATTTGCCATGCTCTGATTAACAAATGTAGTATTGGTTTCATTGTCAATTACCCATATACCTTCCAAGGAATCTTCAACCAGCTTTCTATATTTTTCTTCAGATTTTTTCATTGCAGCCTCAAATTTACTGCGTTCAGTTATATTTGTGAAATTTTGAATTATTCCTACGAACTCCCCCTTAGAATTTCTGTATGGTACAGATTGTACAATACTTACAATTTCAGAACCATCGTTTAATTTCGTAGTTAATTCGTATTCGTAATAATCATTTCCTTTTTCAATTTGTTTCATTGAGCATTTATCAGTGTTACAAAGATGCCCCAGTGGCGTTAAAGTAGGATCGTAACATTTCATCCCTAGGATTTTCTCTTCAGGCAGGTGAAAAAGATCAGAATACGTCTGATTTACCCGAATAATTTCACAATCTTTATTAACAACTCTCAGCGGAAGAGAAGCGTTAAATATCTGATTAAATTCCGAATATGTGTGTGCTAAATCGGCTGCTTTTTGTCTTAATGATTCTTCGCTTAATTTTAATTTTCTAAGTATCAATCCAAATGGATTCATTATTCCTATTACGATAATGGCCTTATATATGAAGAAAAAAGCAACGATTTTTAAAATATGACCAATAAGATTTGAAAAGTCAAACACACTTATATAGAACGTGAATGCAAGCTCTGAAATGATCGTAAAACTAATAGAAACAACGAGTAAGAAAAAAATCTTCCTATTAAATTCTTTTCTAAACTTATATAGGAGTAATATTGAAGCTAAAAGGATTGAGTTTATTACATACTCACTAATAATTTTAAAAGGTGTAATCCCTGAACCTACGATAAAACAGGTTGGGAATAATCCCGTAAATATGGTAAAAAAAAGAATAGAGATTACTATCGTACTACCACCCATCAGATAACTTGCATTTATTTTTTTATTAATAGCAAGTGAAGCAAAAACATAAGAAAGTGATTGCCAGTACCTTGCTGCAATCCACAAGGATGTCGGAAGATTCGTATCGTAATCAAGAAATATACTCATTCCTGAATAGGATAACATGTGGAGTAAATCGATTACGCTTATAAATAAAAAAGAGGTTCCAATTACTAAGAAAAACGAACTATTCATATACTTTCGAGAGTTCCAGCCTATAAAAAAAATCCCTCCTGATATTACGATGCTAAAAACCTCAGAAATCGAATGAAAAAGTAAATAACTATAGGAGCTTAGCAAAAATGTAAGCAATACACTGATTATAAGAACGAAATACTCTATCAAATCCCGCCAAAATACTGCTTTCCTTGATTCTGATTCTTGAGGAAACAATATAAGCTCACAATTTTTTTTTAAATTTAAATTTTAAATATAATCGATTTTTGAAAGACCGTGTAAATCGATGTTTTATAAATTTGATATTGAATGCTCTGTGGAATGATACTTTCAATCTGCTTTATCAAAGCCTGGATTATTTCTTCGTTTATTTCTTTGTTTACTAACTCCATATCAGGATCAAATTTATGTAGGAATAACGAAAAATCAGGATTTATTTTATTTTTAACCAATAACTCACTTATTTTAGTTAAATATTGTAAGGATAGATCATATCTCTCATGGTCTTGAATGTCTAACACGTAAATGAGTTTGCTCGTTCCTTTAATGTGATCTTTAAAATTTTTAACATACTCTTCTCTAAATTTTTCTTGCCCTCCAAAATCCCAAATATTAAAGTTTGTAGCGAAAGTATTAAATTTATTGATTTCAAATCCCCTAGTTGGTTTTATAGCGCTAAACGATGTAAGATTTTTCACACCTTTTAAACATAACACGATAGAGGTTTTACCACTATTATCTAAACCCATTATAACTATTTTCTTAGTAATCTTAGAATTATTTCTTTGCATATTTAAAACCCTATACAATATCAAATATAACTTAAAAAAGTGTATCTATTACATCTTCATTGCTCATAGCTTGAAGTCTTTTTTTGTTGATTCCCAAAACAAAAGATTTAATATCAGAAAGAAGCTTAAAAACTTCCTTATTTTTGATTTTATAATACTTAAGATTGTTAATTCTATCAAACATTATGAGGTTCTTATTCGTTAAAACCTTTAAGTGCTGAGATATAGTAGATTGGGATTTTTTCAGAGCTAATTGAATTTCAGAAGAGGTCTTCTTCTCATGATACAGTAAGTCTAATATCTCTAATCGAGTTTGATCGGTTAATACCTTTAATAACTCGATGATATCTTTTTTTAGTTCATCACTCATAAATTCAATCAGCTGTATTTTAGGATTATTGGGGATAATCGCATTTAAACCTATTTTTAATTAATTATTAAGTATTAATATTTAAATATAAGATCACCGCAATATTTATATATCGGCATATCGTTATTAATGAATATACATAAAAAAATAATTTTTTCACCAATTCTTATGGAAAGTTCAAGCAAAGTTTTTAAAATCGATGAAATAGACAAAAATATAATCGAGATTATCCAAAAAGATCCAATGCTTACACATACCGAAATCGCTAAAAAAGTTAATCGAAGCCAGCCTACAATTGGGATGAGAATTCGTAAACTTGAAAAAGCAGGAGTATTAAAATTTCAAGCCGGTATAAATGTGAAAACTATGGATTTACTATTAGGAAGGGTTGAAATTCAGACGTTAAAACCGGATGAAACAATTAAATTAGTAAAAAGTTGCCCTCACATGTTAAACGCTTTCAGATTAAGTGGCACATCAAACCTTAGTATTCTTATAGTTGGTGATAAACTCGCAGATCTAGACGAGATTGTAAACTCTCATTTTAGAAAAGATCCTAACGTAACAGATGTCTACATGGACATTATAACTGATGTGACGAACGATTTTGTTCTCCCATTTGATTTTAATTTCGAGAACTGTGGTTTAACTTCAAATCATGAGTGTTGCGGAAAATGCTTTGCCAATTAAATTTTAGAATTGGAGAACTCTGTTAATTAGAATAGGATTCCTTGCCAAACGGAAGTTTAAGAAGTAATTGTTAATATTTCTTTATTTTTGCTTTTTTACGTATCAAGGCTAAACAACTTCTTTATCTCGTTTTTAAAAATAAGCTTAGTTAGGGAAATAGATAAATATAGGTGCTATAATGGCAAGTATATTTATTTACCACATTTTGTTATGAGGATTACACAAAAACTATTTTTTAAGACTAAAAATAATGGAAAGTAAAGATTTTAAAATCGATAAAATAGACAAAAACATAATCGAAATAATCCAAAGAGATCCAAAGCTTACCCATACCGAGATTGCTAAAAAAATCAATCTAAGTCAGCCAACTATTGGAACGAGAATTCGTAAACTTGAAAAGGCAGGAGTATTAAAATTTCAAGCCGGTATAAATGTGAAAACTATGGATTTACTATTAGGAAGGGTTGAAATTCAGACGTTAAAACCGGATGAAACAATTAAATTAGTAAAAAGTTGCCCTCACATGTTAAACGCTTTCAGATTAAGTGGCACATCAAACCTTAGTATTCTTATAGTAAGTAATAAACTCGCAGACCTAGACGCGATTGTAAACCATCATTTTAGAAAAGATCCTAACGTAATAGATGTCTACATGGACATCATAACCGATGTGACGAATGATTTTGTCCTCCCATTAGATTTTAATTTCGAGAATTGTAGTTTAACTTCAAATAATGAGTGTTGTGGAAAATGTTTTGCCTAAGATTTCAATAAAACTTTAGAATTGGATAACGAAGTTATCCAAT
>JAHLWV010000196.1 GCA_019057735.1 Promethearchaeota archaeon
CTTCTAAATCTTTTCAAGAACTTAGAGAGAAAACGGAAGTCAAACATTTTCACGTGGCACCAGCACTATGGTTGGCACAAAAATGCGTAGGTGCAGGAGTAGACGGAATTGTTTGTACTGGCACTGAAGGAGGCGGCCATCAATCGTATGAAAGAGTTTCAACACTTGTATTACTTCAACAGTTGAATGAGGCTCTTCCTGACTTGCCTAAAATAGCATGTGGTGGTTTTGCTACTGGAGAATCCTTAGCTGCTGCTTTGTCTCTTGGAGCGGGAGCGGTAGCAATGGGCTCTAGATTCATTGCCTCTAAAGAGAGCGAATTTAATGAGGGATACAAAGCACTAATTCCCCCTGGAACACCACAGGATACAGGTCTTTATACGGGATCGTTTGGTCCAATCCGATTATACAAAAATAAATACGCTTTAACACACCCAGCACCTTCCTCAAAAGAGGAAATGATAGCTTATGAGAAATCTATAACTCTTGAAATGATGCAAAAAGATGCAGATGCCTACGATAGAGTATATAACGGTGACACTGAAAATGGAGCGGTTTTACTGGGACAATCAATCGGTATTATCGAAAGTATAGACAGTGTTAATGATATCATTGAAAGAGTAATGAAGGGAGCAGAATCAGCAATTAGAAAGAATTTCTCTTCTCTAAAATAAAGAATAGAGTAATTTAAATTAGATTTTTTTATTTTTTTATTTTTTTTTATAATATTTATACACGATAAAATAATTTTATTAATATCAAAACAGGTTTAAAGGTAAGAAGTTATGTCTGAAGCTATAGAAAAAAAGTATAAGAAAGCAGCTCAAGTAATCAATAGCGCTGGAGGATCCCCATATCCAGTTACACAAACATTAATTAAAATTTTGAAGCATTTAGTTGACGAAGAATATTTGGATTTTATTCTAGCGTTTAAAAAGAGTCGATCTCAAACAATGGATCAACTTAAGGAAAGTAGTGGTTTAAGCGAAGAACAAATCGTAAAAAATGTCGAAAAACTAGCAAAAAAAGGTATTATTTTTAATCAGCCTAATCGTCGTGGGGTTATGGTTTATCGAATAATGCCCTATGTTAATGTTGGTATTTTTGAATATACATTTATGAAAGAGCTTGAAGATACCAAAGAAAACCGAGAATTTGCCAAACTATTCGCGGAATTAGGCAAAGAAGGTAAGGGAAGGCTCTCACAAAATTATGAGGCATATCTAAACTACTTGAAAACTATGCTTCCTATTGATAGAACTATACCGTTTGAAACAAATGAGGCAACAGGAGAACCTATTAAAATTGTTGTTGATGAAGAAATAGAGGTACCTGAAGAAAAAATTCTACTAACTCAAAAAGTCGAAGAGCTTATTGAAAAATTCGATGACATTGCTGTAGGTCATTGTTTTTGTCGCCATCATAAAGATTTAATGGGTCGTCCATGCACTCAAACAAATGAGAGAGAAAATTGCTTTACTTTTGGTAAATCAGCTCGTTATACTTCAGAACAAGGATTTAGTAGAATGATCTCTAAAGAAGAAGCTATTCAAATTTTAAAGAAAGCAGAAGATGATGGTTTAGTCCATAAAGCATACCACCCAAATTTTGACATTACTAAAGATGAAACGAGTATCTGTAACTGCTGCACTTGTTGTTGCGGTCAAGTAGGAAACATGACTGCAAATGCAACTAATTATATTTCTCAAATTGACGAATATATATGCGTTGGTTGTGGCACTTGCATCGAACACTGTCACACAAATTCTTTAGAACTAAACGATAAAGGAAAAGCGGAGCGTGTTGGGGAGTATTGTATTGGATGTGGAGTTTGTGCTCATTTTTGTCCTGAAAATGCAATTTCATTAGTTGAAAAGGAAAGAATTGTCAGAATTCCTCCTCCAAAACCAAATTAAAATTTCTTTTTTCATAAATGGTAGTGACAAAAATTTAAATATACGATTTAAATTAATTATGATAGCATCTTTAATGATAAACGATTCTAAGTTAGGATGATTAAAATGAGTCCAGAAGAAAACAAAAAGAAAACCCGCAGTCGGTCTCCAATAAAGAAAGCTCAACAGTTTGAAAGAATTTTAGAGGCTGGAAAGCAACTATTTCTTGATAAGGGAAGGGATGGTTTTAGTTTACGAGGCTTGGCTAAAATTCTTGATATGAACCAAAATAACATTTATAATTATGTTGAGAGCAAGCGAGAACTCTGGATAGCTATTCGGAATAAATTTTATAAGCAATTTAAAGATGAGAATTTAGAGATTATAGAATCCCATGAAGGATCTAATGTAGATTTGTTGATGAAAGTATTCAATCATTTTTTTGAATTTGCCGAGAACGACCCCGCAGCATCCAGTATGATGCATATTATACCTTCTCCTCCCTCCGATAAGGTAGGGAAATTTGAAAAAGAATATAAAGCTTTCAATTTTTTAGACGGAACAACGAGAAAAATACAAGAAGCTATAAATGCTGGGGAAATCAAAGAAAGTAACAGTGCTATACTTTCCTTCTTTATATACAGTTTAATTTTAGGGGCTACAATTGTGGAATATAGTATGAGAGCACTTGAAGATAGTAATGATAATGAGGGGATAAAAATAGACGAAACTATTCAATATAAAACTCAACCTTTTACAAGTAGTGAATTTAGGAAATATGTGCTAAAAAAATTGGAATTGGGTTTAACAGATCCAAACTTAATTGTAAAAGAATCAGATTATAAGGAATAGAAAGGACTATTTTTTTTTTCTGACTATTATCTTTTCTTCCTTAATCTAGATAGATGTGAAGAAAAATCCATATCTCACGACAAAAATAAAAATATTTTAAATATACATTTATCATTAAGAAATATATATCGAAAAAAAATAAAAGTGAAAAAAAAATGGGAATGTTGGAAGGAAAGGTTGCCATTGTAACTGGCGCGGGACGTGGTTTAGGGCGAGAAGAAGCGTTGGCTATGGCCAGAGAAGGATGTAATTTGATTGTTAATGATATTAGTGGCGCAAACGAAGTAGCCAAGGAATGTGAAAAGCTTGGAGTTAAGGTTTTTGCTAATCTTGACTCTGTAACTGATTATAAGAAAACTGCAGAGATGATTGATCAAGCAATTTCGGAATTTGGTAAATTAGACATCGTTGTGAATAATGCTGGAATTATTAGGGATAGAATGATCTTCAATATGACGGAAAAAGAATTTGACGAGGTTGTTGGCGTTAGCCTAAAGGGTACATTTAATCTAACACGCCATGCTGCCGTATATTTTCGAAAGATGGGTAAGGAAGATTCTAATTTAAAAAATTTTGGGCGTATTATCAATACGGCTTCTGATTCTGGATTATATGGTAATGTTGGTCAATCTAATTATGGAGCAGCTAAATCAGGAATAGCGACTTTCACCTTAATTGTATCTCGAGAACTAAGTAAGTATGCCACTGTTAATTGCGTTGTACCAAGTGCGAGAACACCGATGACTACTGATGAAACTCCAAAAATGGTTGAGTGGATGAATACTAAAACGCAAGAGGGATTTGATATATTTCACCCTGCTCACTTTGCTCCTTTAATTGTGTTTTTGGCCTCAGATAAGGCTAGAAAAATCAATGGAGAGGTTTTTAGAGCAATAGGTGATAAAGTTTGGGTGTATCGTGGATGGCGAGCAGTAAAAATGATCGAAAATGGTGGTAAACCATACACACCTGAACTCTTAGCTGAGCAAGTTAAAAATGAATTGATGAAGAACTTACCTTCTAAAATGGAAGGCATGGCTACACCTGATATATTGTTTGGTAAATAATTATAAAATAAAATCTTGAGAAGAGTGTTATGACAAAAGTAAAAAATATTGTTATGCTTGGGTTTGGAGACATGGGCAAGGGGATTGCTCAAGTATGCTTAATGGCAGGCTATAATGTCATTGCGGTTGATGTGAGTGACGAAATTATTGAAAAAGGTTTAGAATACAATAAAACAGGTTTCGAAAAGCTCGAAGCTAAAGGGAAATTACCCGAAGGCGTTTCAGCAACCGATATAGTGGCAAGGTTGAGCGTTAACAAAGATTTAGCTACGGCAGTCAAAAATGCAGATTTAGTTATAGAAGCTGTTGTCGAAAAAATAGATCTTAAACAAAAACTTTGTGATATTGTTATTGATAATTCACCAGATCATTGCATTTTTGCGTCGAATACCTCATCGATGAGTATTACTGAAATTGCTCAAGCGTGTAAGAAACCGGAAAACGTCATTGGAATCCATTTTTTCAACCCCGCACCGCTAATGCGTTTGATCGAAGTTATTAAAGGTGATAAGAGCTCTGAGGAGGCAATGGATATTGGAGTCGAAGTCTCAGAATCTCTACCTTGCTTAAGAGGAGAACGTTTTGTTGCCCGCGTTCTAAAAGATCGTCCCGGATTTATCGTTAACCGCGTTTTATCCCCAAGTAGTATCTATTCAAATTATATAGTTGATCTTGCTTATGAGAAAAATATTCCATGGGAACAAGTTGACGCTGATTTATCCGGTCCTAATGCTCCAATGACATCGCTTACATTATCAGACTTTGTAGGTAGGGATATTGCTTACCACACCCAATTATATTATGCTGAGAAACTTTCTCCCGATTTCAAACCGGGTAAAGTTTTAACTATGCAAAACAATGAAGGGACATTGGGAAAAAAAACAGGTCAAGGTTTCTACGATTGGTCTAAAGGACGACCACAACCTGATCTTTCTAAAAAAGCTGGCTTAGTAAACCGGTTAGTATTCGCAGCTATCAGTGCTAATGAAGGTTGTAGAATTTTAGAAGAAGGGGTTGTTAATAGTTGGAACATTATAGATAAGGCGATTTTAGCCGGAATGAACTTTCCTGGACCTATGAAATATGCAACTGAGCACTATGCTGAATTATCTGAGCTTCTAGAAGAATTTTCTGAGAAATTGGGAAAGCCATATTTAAAACCTTGTGAATTACTTAAAACAGGTAAGTTTGTTAACATGATATGAAATTATTATGACCAATTAAAAAACAAACAAAAAAAGAAGAATT
>JAHLWV010000197.1 GCA_019057735.1 Promethearchaeota archaeon
TTCTTTTCTATATGAAATTGAGTTATTAGAAAGAATAAAATTAATTGAAAGTTCTTCAGAAACTCTCCAACTAATTGAAACGGCGAAGAAAGAAATAAGAGAACTAGAAGATTCTCAGAATTTAAAATGGAATGAAAAATTTGATTTCAACGAAGAAGAATGCAAAAAAGAAGAGCAGATATTCAATAATATCTACATGCTCACCTACACAGGACCACTATATTCGAGAAATCTCTTTAAACTGGTAAAATATCAAGAATTCGAAAATTTTATAGCAGAATTACAATATGAATTATTAGGTCCCATTAACGAGTTATTTAATTTACTCGGGAAAGGATACAATATTTTAACAATATCAGCTTTCCTGTCGCTGGAGTACGAGACAATAATTCAACCTAAGAAGATACAAACCTTGGTAAATCTTCTCGAAAAAGAGCAATTGATCAAAAAAAAGTAATTCATTATTTTAATTTTTAGTGTAAATCGATATAATCTTGATTTATTTCTAACATTTCTTCAAACATCTCCTCAGCTTCTGATGCGTTATGTATTGTTGGGTCAAGAAGTAAGGCTTGAAATGCAATATCTTTTGATTTTTTTAGAATAGCTTCTACAACTAAGTCTTGAACTGAAGCTTGGTTTCGTAATAATGCCGCTAATCCTTTTGGATAATCTCCAAGCTTAATTGCTTTTAACCCATTCTTAGTAACAATTGCTGGACATTCTACAACCAAATCACGAGGTATGTTAGAAATTACATCCTCGTTCGGTAAATTTACTGAAGCCTCTTCGTGATTAGAATCAGTTATAATACCTTCGATAATCGGAATCGCTCTTTCATAATCGGGTTTAACAAGACGGGCACCTTTTCCTCTTTTTATTGACCTTTGGATTCTTCTTCCAGATAATAATGTGAGAGCTTTATACCCGTTATAAAAATCTCTTACTCCCTCGATGTTCGCTTTTTCCCAACCCCACGATATATACTCGCCATAATGTGAATCTTGCGTATAAGGAATGTATCCAAACTTTTCAAGAATGTATCTAATCAAGTCAACATCATTCAAAACACCTTTTAAGTTGCTGAGATATTCTGGAGCCTTTTTTCTAAGATCAGGATATGCGTCTTTATTTTTGTCGATATATTTTATCGATAATAAGACACCAAAATGATTCAACCCTCCGGCTCTCATCTCAAGATTAGAAAGTGGAGTGCCAAGTATCTTACTATAATGACGTACAAATCCCGGGAATTCGTGACATAAACCCACAAAGTTTATAGAAGGAAATTTTCGCTTAATAGCCAAACAGATTCTACTCATAGGATTTGAATAATTAATAAGAAAAGCATCGGGGCAAATTTTGTTAATATCTTCACATATCTCGAGGATCGGAGGAATCACACGTAAAGAATGAAATAATCCTCCTGGACCACCATTTTCTCCCATAACTTGTTTATTACCATATTTACGGGGAGTTTCGTAATCTAATTCAAACCACTTAAATCTTGGACCGACTTCTATAGAATTTATAATAAAAGTAGCATTTTTCAAAGCCTTTTTCCTATCGATAGTTGATTCTAATTCAAAATCTAAGCTTTTTTGCTCTATTGCTTCTTTACACGACTCGGTCACTAAATCTAAGTTAGTCTTATTAATGTCGTGCAAACTTATTGTAGAACCTTGTAAAACATCGCTATTAATTATACTACCAACTGAACCCAATCCAAATTGTAAAGAGCCCGCTCCAATTATTACTATTTTCTCCTTTTTTGTCAAAATCCTTATCCTTGAATGTCTAATTAAATTAAGTAATATATTTAATTAGAAAGTAAAAAACTTATGAATTTTCCAATAAATCGTACAATGACTTCACTACAAAATCTTCTTTTTTAACGCGTAAATAAGCCGGCTCCGAGGAGTAAATTAAACTTAAGTTTTTTATCGTTATAACTCTAGTTTCGCTTGGTGCCATGGAGAAATAATTATCAGAGGCTAGAAAATCAAATTTATTAGAATCTATGTGGATGTACAATGCTATGCGATTTGTTGATATTTTAAGTTCATATTCTTTTTCATCGGATTCTTCGCAGAATGATTCGTTGAGTTCCCACGATATTTTAGGATTTTCTATCGGAAATTTCTTTGGAGCTGAAAACAATCTAAATCCATAAAATTCCTGTTCACCTTCAAGATTGGTAAACTGCAAAGTATAGAAAATAATGAAATCCGTTAAATTATCGTTAATTCGATTTAAATCCGAAACATCGATGGTACCTAGTTTTTTTGACGAACATGGACGAATATCTAACTCATACAAGCCATTTTTTGCTATTCTTCCGTCTGACTTAAGTATTTTCCATTCGAGCCTTAATTTCTGAGTTATCTGAAGATCATTTGACACCCAGAACTCTATAGATTTATTATTTTCTTTTACGCTCGGAAAAATAGGGTGATAAAATCTTTTAGCATAATAATGTAAAACTTTCCAACGACCGTAATAATCCAGAGATGACCAACTAGCTACTGGCCAACAGTCATTTAACTGCCAGTAAAGAGCACCCATGCAGTGATTTTGGTTTCGATTTCGGCGCCAATGTTCAACTCCATATTCTATCGCTTCAGCTTGAGTTATTTGAGATAAAATAACTTGATTTTCAAACTCAGAAGGAATTTCAAATCGTTTTTTCATATAAGCTAATATTTTCTTATTTCCAGCAGAATTTTTTTGGTGGTTTTCCATTATAGGCGAAAAGAAATCAAATTGATCGGTAGGGCAGATGTCTTCAATTGTTTTGATGGAAGGAAAGGATTCATAACCAAATTCCGACATAAAACGCGAATTAAATTTTCGGTAGGCTCTAAATGGTTTATTTCTATGCCAGACGTCCCAAAAGTGCGAATCACCAGCATCTGGAGAGTTTGAATTTTGAGTTCCAAGACTATTTCCAATAAAACCATTAGAAGGAGAACTAGGCCAATATGAACGATTCGGATCGTAGGTATTTATTAATTCGGGTAAAATTTTCTCAAAGACTGCTAAATATCCTAAGGCAAATTCATTAATTTTATCATTTTGAGTAATCTCAGCGTTATGTAATTCCAATTTCCATAACCATTCAATTTCATTATTTCCACACCATAAAGCCAAACTTGGGTGATTTCTCAATCTTTGAATGTTTTGAGTAGCTTCTACTTTGAAATTCTCCTTAAACTCTTCATTATAAGGATAAACAGCACATGCAAAGGGGAAATCTTGCCATACTAAAATTCCTAATTCATCGCATAAATCGTAAAACAAATCACCTTCATAAATTCCGCCACCCCAAACGCGAATCATATTCATGTTAGCTTCTTTAGCATTAACTAAATTTGATTGGTAAAGACCTCTTTTTCTCCCTCTCGGAATAAAACTATCAATTGGAATCCAATTAGCCCCTTTCGCAAAAATAGGAACACCGTTTAATCTAAAGAAAAAAGATTCTCCCCACTCGTCTGTATTTTGTATTAGTCGAATCTCTCTTATACCCACTTTCTGATGGAATGAATCTATTATACCATTTTTACTAACCGTAATTGAGAGATCGTATAGATTAGGAGTACCTAGATCGTGCGTCCACCAAAGATATGGGTAATCAAGAGTAAATCCGACTTTAGTTAATACACTGTTGACTTCTTTTTCAGAAGTCAAAGTTTTACCATCAGGAGCTTTCAAATCCACTTTTAAACTGTATCGGTTAAGCTCACTAGTAGGTAATTCAGTATCTAAATTTATATCGATTGATAAATCTGCTGACATTACCCCAATATCAGTTATTTCTTCTAATTCCGTTAAATCGTTAACAGTTTTGTTATAGTGTAGTTTCTGAGTTATGTAAATAGAATCGATTTGAAGACTATCATATCCAATTAGTTCAACTGGTTTCCATATCCCTATGTCTGGTAGTTTTGGTCCCCAATCCCAGCCAAATGAATATTGTGCCTTACGGAGATACGGTACTCCTGGAATTGCAGCGTAACCCGTGTTTAAATTTATCTTTTCCTTTTCTTTTTCTGTCCGGGCTTTTAAAGTTGGGCTTTTAAATTTCACAGTTAACTTATTTTTTTTACTCTTCATTTTAGTTTTTACATTAAAATCGTATCTAATAAACATATTATCTGTAAATCCAAGACTCTCCCCATTTAAAACAACTTCAGATACCGTATCCAGTCCGTAAAATCGGAGTAAGATTACTTTATGCTCTAAAAAAGCTGGTTCCAAATCAAATTCTGTTTCATAATCCCACTCTGATTCGTATACCCAACTCATCTTATGCTCGTTTAAACCATAAAAAGGATCCTCGATTATTTCTTTATTTATTAAGGCTTCAAATACAGACTTTGGAACCTCTGTAGGTATATTTAAGCCTTTTTTTTTATGTAGTATTGCCCAGTTTTCCGATAAAATAATCTTCTCTACTTTTTCCATAATCAACACATTAAATAATGTATTTAAAATTCTCGTCTTCTAAAATCCATGCATTTAGAAACCTATCTTTAATTTTTTTATCCCAAATGTTCTCAATATTAATTATCCCTTCATAGAGTTTTTCTAATAATTCTTTTCCCACGGGATATTCTTCATGTGAAGGGTAAATTTCTTGTACATTTGAACCGTCAAAAAGCTCTAGTAATTTTGAAATGCTATCTAAAATTACAGAAAATTGTCGTCTTTTTGGCAAGTACATTGCTCCATAATGAGCAGTGTCTCCCGTAAATAAATCACCTTTATCAGTTAAGAGTGATATTGAGCCAACAGAATGTCCGGGGGTATGAAAAACTTTAACCTTTATACCTCCTAAATCAAACTCATCTCCTTCTTTTAATGAATTTGCAATGAGTGAAGGTTTTAAAATAAAATCCTTTTTGCCATATTCATTTACTAATTCCTTTGAGGAATCTTTTATATAAGACATGTCTAGTGGTAAAGAAACCGTGTTTTTCTCACTTTCATGAATATATATTTCAGGAAATTCATCATTTGCCCCTCTATGGTCAAAGTGAAAATGAGAATTAA
>JAHLWV010000198.1 GCA_019057735.1 Promethearchaeota archaeon
CTATTATATAAAGAAAATTAGAAACAAAATAGTAATAAACATCGACGAGAGAAAGGTTTTATTTATTCTTCTCGCGATATTTTTTAATAGCATCTTGAAGAGCATCAGCTGCTAAATTGCTGCAGTGCATTTTAATTGGAGGTAGACCATCTAAAGATATGGCTACATCGTTTTTAGTGATTTTCATTGCCTCATCAAGCGTTTTACCCTTTGCTAATTCCGTCATCATAGAAGATGTTGCAATTGCAGCTGCACATCCAAAGGTTTGAAATGAAATATCGCTTATTATTTCCTTTCCATCCTTTTCTTCAACTTTAATATAAATATACATGAGATCTCCACAAACGGGATTCCCTTTTTCTCCAATTGAATCGGCATCTTTCATCTCCCCCATATTTCGTGGATCTCGAAAGTGATCCATAACTTTATCAGAATATATGTTAAATCAACGTTTCTACTAATTTCTAATATATAAAAAAAAGAGCCTTAAAATTAATTTTTTATGATTTTAATATGATTAGTTTTCTATGGTAATTTAAAATTAGAGCGGAATTAATTTATTATCAATAGCTTTCTTTTCTTCGGTAATGATACCTTTTCTACACCCAACTCCTTTACGTAATCCACAACACTAATAAGCTTTTTTATCGATTGATGGAAAAAACATACTTCTTTGGGTTCAAGTATTTTTATCATTTCTGCGAGTTGAGCTTTGTCCGCGTGTAATTTAATTTTTAATTGAGGCATAAAAGTATTTATTAAAAATGCTCTAAAGGGAGCTTTCCAAGTTTCCGAAAATTCTATCTCGGTTCCCCCAGATATTAAATCCATGCCAGGTTGTTCGTGAATCGCTCCTGCGAGAAACACTAAATTATGAGGATTCCGACCGACCACATTAATGATATTTCTGATTAAGCCATAAGAAAGATCGGGTGGATGTGAAATGATTATATTGTTTTTATTCCGTAGAAACTCTAAATCTTTCCTATCAAACCATCGAAATTTAATGCTATTAAATGGATTTGCTTTATCTCTTATCAATCTCGAAATTGGACCATAAATATATTCATATCGATGATTAATGACTTGAATGTTTTTCCTTACCATCATGTCGACATAAATGTTTGGCCGTTTTGTGTATCCTTTTCGTAATTGAAGTTTACGAAAATAACGCCAAAATGTCAGCATAAAACTTATTGCTAAACTTGATGGATCAGCTCCAATTAACACATTATCTTCGTACTCAGCTTTTTGTTCTAAGAACAGAATTAAACTATGAAACTGGTCACCTATATTTCCATATTCTTCTTGTGCAGCAGTTCCATCAATTAAGAGATAGTCAATAGGACGCGAAATTTGTTCTAAAAAACGCTTAGTTCCTGCAAATGGCGTTATATCGTAATAAGTATAATCTCCCGTATATAAAAAACGAAAATCATTAACTTTAGCCAAGAACATGAGTGCTCCTGGCATATGACCAGCATGGAAAAATGATAAGAAACAATATTTATCTTTAAACTCCAATTTGTCCCCGTTCTCCACATAGATTACATTTTCAACGATTTTACGGTATTCTTCTTCTTCAATAAAATCGCTTTGCTCCTGTTTTAAGTAATGAGAATCTCTTAGCAGAAATAAATCCAAGGTAATACGCGAGCACAATATTGGAAGTTCAGGGTTTAACTTTATTAGCTTCTTTAAGCCAGAGACATGATCAAAATGACTATGTGAAATAAAAACAGCATCAATTTTTGGTAAATAAGGAAGCAGAGATTCAACTTCCTCATTATCTTTTTTCTCAATCTCTGCTTCTGAAATTAATTGGGGGAGGTTATGAATATAATCATCTATATGCTTAAAATTATCAGGTTTTGTAAAAATCTCTTCTTGTACAACTGTGTCTTCATGCTTTATATTTTCTTCACGCTCAAGCTCATCAGACTGTTCAGTAGGTTCTGATTGTTCATTTGCTGCTTCATTCTGTACTATCTTGGGCTCAGAGATTCCACAGTCTAATAATATATTAAGTTTACCTAATCCTAAAATGTGACAATTATGATTTGGTTTTAAAACAATTGGATATATGGTAACTCTCAACTTTTCATCCTTATTTCCATCTGAAAGGGATAAATCTTTAAAATAATTGACATCAAACTTTCTTTCGATTTTATCAATAGCTTCTGAGATATCACTTCCTCCAACAGGGACACCAGTAATATAAAAATACCAACCATATTTCTTTACCATACTTTTTAAATGCTCATACATCTTATCTCCTATTAAGGATTTAACGACTATGACCCTTTCTTTTTGGTAATAGATAATTTTTCCAATAGATTTCTTTTCCTTCGTGGGGATATCCTTGTTTTCAAGTAAAAAATCCTGTAAAACTTCTTTAATTGGTTTTTGCTTAATGTTATTTGATCTAATGAGTTTTAAATATTGAATGTACTCTCTAGAATGATAAAGTGAACGCATATTCTCTTTTTCCTTTATCGGAATAGACAACTCTCCAAGATGAAGTATTTCTTTGCTTATAGTTATTTCTTCCTTTTTCGGCGTTCTCTTTTTTTTTTCTTTTTTTGTTTTTGCTTTAGAAGGTTTTGTTTTTGGTTTGGAAACATAAAAAAACCAACCGTATAAATAGATTAATTTATTTCTTTTCCAAATAATATCTTGTCCGAGGGGCGTGTTTAAAATAATAATCTTGTCGTTTGGTGAGTAGATTATTTTTGAGATGGAATTTTTAGTCTTTGAGCTTATTTCTTTATTTTCAGTGAATAAATGATTTAATACATCTAAAATTGGTTTTTGAGGAATTTCTTTGCTTTCCATTAGTTTTATTTTCTCGCTATATGACCTAACTTTATAGGCGGAACTTAGTTCTTCCCTTTTCTCGAGTTCTATTACTTTTTCTAAAAATTTAAATTCCTCATTAACCATTAAGATTAACAATTTACCAAGAAAAAAAACGATTTCGATTTTCGATTGATCTTTTGCAAAAAAAACCAAAAGAATTTTTGTTAAGGGTTTTAAATTCGTTTGATCACGCTATAAATGCGAGAAGCTTTAAAATTACGATATAAGTAAATATTTATTGATAAAGTTTAATTACCTTTTCAAGATCGACTGGTCCATTAATATTAATTAAGGAAACTAAATTTTGATCGAGTGGCTTTATGGATTCTTCAACAGATACATAATTAATATTTAACGATTGGTCGATTATCTTATTTAACGCGTAATTTCGTTCTTGAATTGATTTTTTCGCAAGTTTAAAAGTACTACTAACAGGGTAAATCCCAAGAAGAGGTTCTAAATAACCGTTGTTCCATCTTGGGATACTACAGTCATATCCTTTAACGGTATTAATCATAAGTTCAATTACTTTCGGTTTGATTAGAGGCATATCTCCAGATAAAAGAAACCCTTTTTCAAACCCTAGTCTTTCTAACTCTTTAAAACCAGAATAAATACCTAACATTGGAGTTCTTAGCTCAGTATCTTCCAAAATTTCCGTATCGTCAACGACGAATTTAATATCTCGTGGAAAATTTATTTTTTTATAGTAGGAGTTAATTTGATATTCTGAGTTAGCAACCAAAAAAACATCTTCGTCAAATTTAGAAAGCGTTTCTATTTGGTGCAAAATTAGCGGTTTTCCGAGTACTTCAATAACGGCAGCAGATTCATTACCGAATCTGATGTTCTTTCCGCCTATTAGTATTATTATAGCAAGTTTTTTTTCTACATTCATTTCAATTATTACCTAGTTTTGACTATATGATATTTATTTTTTTTTATTACTTTTAAGAGGTGACATTTTTCTAAGCCTATCGATTATTGGAGGTAGTTTTTCCAAAAAATAATCTACATCATCATCTGTAGTGAACCTTCCAACTGTCACCCTTAAAGAGCCATGAGCTTCTTGAGGTTTCAAACCTATAGCTAATAGTACGTGCGACGGATCCAATGATTTCGAAGAACATGCAGACCCTGTAGAAGCTGCTATGCCCTCTGAATCTAAATCTAAAACGATTGATTCACCTTCTATAAATTTTATACCTAAATTAACATTATTGGGCAATCTTTTAGTTGGATGTCCGTTTAGATATGTATCTCCAATGTTATCTAATACATTTTTTATAATCTTATCTCTATATTTGGTGTGTATTTCAATTTCTTTTGGCATTTCTTTTTCAACCAATTCTACTGCTTTAGCGAATCCAGCTATACCTGGAACATTTACAGTGCTTGGTCTCATATCTCTTTCGTGTCCACCACCATACATTAAAGGTTCAATAAATTTTCCCCAGCCCTCTCTAACACCTTTATTACGTATATACAACATCCCTACACCCTTAGGACCATATAATTTGTGAGCAGCCGCTGAAAGTAAATCGATGTTCATTGCTTCAACATCTATCGGGATTTTCCCAAAAGCTTGAACTGCGTCGGTGTGGAACACTACATCATGTTTTTTCGCTATAGCTCCGATTTCTTTAATAGGTTCTATCGTTCCTATTTCGTTATTTGCGAACATAACACTGATAAGAGTTGTTTCGTCAGTAATCATATCCTCCAGTTCTTTTACGTCTATTAAACCGTACTTATCGACGGGTAAGAATGTTGTACTAAATCCCTTCTTCTTTAAACTTTTGCAACTGTTTTCAACTGCGTGATGCTCTAGCGCTGATGTGATGATATGTTTGCCACGCTTCTGATTTTTAAGCGCAACACCTAAAATCGCAATATTATCTGCTTCTGTACCAGAGGAAGTGAAAATTATCTCATCTCTCTTAGCGTTTATTAAAGATGCTACGGTTTCTCGGGATTTAACTAATGTTTGTGCAGCCTTTTGACCAATAGAATGCAAGCTTGAAGAATTTCCGTAAGAAGTTCTAAAATGTTCGTTCATTACTTCAATTACTCGGGGATCCATTGGAGTAGTTGCAGCGTAATCAAGATATACGTACCTCGATGCATTCATAATTACTATTTAGTACTTTTTTTAGGTT
>JAHLWV010000199.1 GCA_019057735.1 Promethearchaeota archaeon
GAGTTGGGTAAAGCTAAAATTAGTAGCAGACCTGGACAGCACGGAGTGCTTAACGCCATACTAATTTAGGTACATTTAAACACTATTCTTGAATTTTAATGTTTTTCACGTTAGCTTTCTTTCCTTCTATTATTTCAGTATTCTTGCTTTGGCAATGTCTGCATTGAAATAATTGCAACCCTGTTAAATACGATTCTTCGCTTAAAGTAACGGTTGAGACTTTACCGCATTCTCGACACTTAATTTTTCCCGGCGTTATTTCTATTATTAATTCGGCACCCTCAGCAATTGAGCCTGTAGTTGCCATTTCAAACGATCGTTTGAGCAGCTCAGGAACTATTAAGGTTAGCTCGCCTATCTCCAGATATACTTCTGAAATCTTTTTAGCATTATATTTTAAAGCGGTAGCTTCAGCAATTTTAAAGATGTTGTAAGCAAAAGAGAACTCGTGCATGATAAACAACTATTTTTTTGGTTGTAACTTTTTAATTTCTTTAGCAACTTCGATTAAGACCTTAGATTTTTTCTTACCTTTCGTATCAATTGATACTCTACCAGGATCGTCCCACCATGTTCTAGGATATTGATATCCTTTTTCGGAATGGGCGTTATAACCTAGATGTTTTGCTGCTTTTACAATATCCTTTGTATTGATTTTATCAATAGCAAATTTCTTTGGAATGCGTCTTCCCTCCGACCTACTCCTTTTTGCGTCGAAATATTGGGGCCAAAAAATAATAAAAGGTTTTCTTGAACGCATTTTTTAAACTAGGCTAAATTTAATTTATTAAAATTATAAGGTTAAAAAACCTCTAAAGAATTTAAAAATTATCGGTTTAAAAGAAAGGATAAATAAAAATAAATAGAATTTATGATTTTTAATAATACAAAACTGTGTTAACGCCAACCAATAACCAAATCTTTACGTAACAATCTCCTTTTAAAAACGGGAGGGTGGTCTAGCTTGGTATGATACCGTAGGAATATGTTTTCTACGGCTTAAAACTTGGCTGGGGGCCAAGTGGCCGAGGGTTCGAATCCCTCCTCTCCCATTTTAGAGCTTGCCGATTACGGCCTCTAAATTAACCTTTTTATATTTTGGATTAAACTAATAAACCTTCATTTTTTTTTTCGATTTATCAATTGTTTACGAAACAATAGTCTATAAATTTTTAAGTGGAAATAATCTATTTTCTAGTTAAAAACTAAAATATTTTTAAAGTGATAATAAATGAGTGAATATCAAGAAACGGATAAAGCTATGAGGGTTATGGCCGTTGTAGGTGGTATCATTAGTTTAGTCGAGGCAATCATGATACTTGTAGGTTCAGGGTTAATGCCATATGGATTTGGAATACTTGGTGGCGTTCTCGGCCTAATTCTAGCGTTAGTAGTAATTTTTCTGGGCATAAAACCGATACATTACACTCCATTCATATTAGGGGCAATTGGAATTGTTCTAATTATTTTTGCGGTTTTGATCGGCGGAATTGTTGTGCTATTAGCAGCTTTCTTTGGTTTAATTAGTTAATCCAATCTCTTACTTTTTACTTTTTTTTAATTTTTAAGATTAGTACTTCCCATTTTAATTTAAAGGATAAGTTATTTGTATTTTTTCGAGGATAAATGAATGTATCAAAAGATATAAATATAATATTATAATCATTCTTCTTTGATCCATAAATTTAATGGTGACATAAATGCACAAAAATCTTAAAGCAATAACAGTTTTATTACTGTTGGGATGTACTCTGGCATTATCCAGTTTATTAGGTAGAGAATTTTGTAAATATCAAGAGAACCCTAATAAAGAATTGGATTTTTTTAATGAAGTAAATCCTTTTCTTGAAGTATCAGCACCACCAATAGAACAATCACTTGTTTTTGGCACATATTATGGTATTACAGACTTAGATCCTCATTATTCCTGGGATACTTCTTCAAATAAAGTAATTAATCAAGTTGTTGAACACCTCTATCAGTTTAATATCTCGGATTCAGATCTTCCAATTATTCCGTGGTTAGCAACAGACTTCCCTACAATCTCACCTGATGGAACTGAATATACCATTACACTCAGACAAGGAATTAAATTCCATGATGGATCTGATCTTAACGCAGTAGCTGTTAAATGGAGCTTCGATAGACTATGTTATTTCATGAATTATTCTGGCAATGCAGATCTGCCGGCACCATTTAATGTCCCACTTCCGGTTACAATACCCCCAACTCAATTAGGCATTTTATATACACAGCCCGACGGAAAACGAATTATTAACAAAACTGAAGTTCTCAGCACCTATCAAGTTAAAATTACGTTAAATGCGCCAAAAGCATCATTCCTATCCCTTCTATGTTGTACAGGCTCTGGTATATTATCACCTGAATCAACACCACCTCTTGATTATTATCAACTCTCTGATACATTGATAGGTACTGGACCATTCAAATACATAGGATATATACCTCTATACGAGGTAACCTTCGAGGGGTTTGCCGACTATTGGGGTACTCCTGATAATACAGGTCCTACTAAACTTGAAACTTTAACATATTCGATTGTACCAGATCCTAATAACGGTTTATTAACTGGTGTTATTGACCTTATAGATAGCGTGGACCCAAGCTTCATTCCTCTATTTCAAGCCGATCCTGATATATCGTGTGAAGAATATGGAAATACCCTAGCTGTTGCTTGGATTACATTCAATTATTTACACCTTGATAAAGCTATGAGGCATGCCGTATCGTATGCACTTAATTACTCGTATGTTGTCGATGTAATTTACGACGGAAACGCTGTTAGATTACCAACTTACATTCCAAACGGTATTCCATACGCAAACTATAGTTTAGACGCAGCTACCTTCGATAGACCTGTGGCAAGAAATAAACTCCTTACTGACTCTGTTTGGGGGCCATTATGTACTGCTGCAGGTTTATCTGCATCAAGCTCAGACGCCGAGTGGATTGCCGTTGCAACCGGTGGTAGTCCTATCGCACATTACAACTATACGTGGAATATTGGAAATACTAAGAGGGAAAATATAGGACTTAGATTAGCTTTTGACCTTGAATACATTGGTGTCAAATTAGACGTAAACGGAGTAGTTTGGGCTGAATTACTAGATATGATACAAGAAGACCGAGAATTTATGGATATGTACTCTCTCGGTTGGGCTCCTGATTATCTTGACCCTGAAAATTACATCAATCCTATTTGGAGTAATGTTTCCGATATAAACGGAGGTAACTTCTACGAACCCGATGTACAAGTATTAATGGATGATGCTCTAACAGAAACTGACCCAATAGTAAGGTCATATATGTACTGGCAGATACAAAAATTAATGGTTGAAGAATATATGCCTGGTATGACACTTATTACAGGTATAAATTATGATGCCTGGCAAACTTATGTCCTTGGATGGGTTCCTAACCCTATTGAACGAGTATGGTTTTATCCTGTATATATCGAATCCGACGATTTAACACCACCAGATATTACTATACTTTCACCGGTATCCGATCAAGTCTTTGGAGTTTATGCTCCTACATTTACTATAACTATTATTGATGAATCCCCAGTAGATTCTACATGGTATACTATAGATGGAGAAGTAACAAATTATACCTTTTCAGGATTAATTGGAACTGTAAACCAAACCGCATGGGATGATGCGGGGATCGGTTCCATAAGCCTTACCTTTTATGCAAATGATACATTGGGGAACTTAGGATCTGAAACAGTCAATATTTTTAAGGATATAGTAGGCCCAGATATTACTATACATTCACCACTACCCAATCAAGAATTTGGAGTTGATGCTCCTACATATAATATTACCATTACTAGTGAATACCTATTACATTCTCTATGGTATACTATAGATGGAGGAGTAACAAATTATACTTCTTATGGACTCACAGGGGCTATTAATCAAAATGCATGGGATAGCGCTTCTCAGGGAAATATATTAATCACGTTCTATGCGGAAGATGATACTGGTAAAATAGGAACGAGTAGTGTTACTGTAATAAAAAGCATTCCATCTGAACCACCTATTCCTGGATATGATGTGTTTTTGATATTTGGAGTGATTTCCTTAGTAGCAATAATTTTAATGAAAAAAATAAAAAATAAATAACCTTTTTTTTTTAATTTTATATAATAAATCTTAAACTGGTTTTTTTTATATCTTTATGAGATTCAAGCTTTTGATATAGTTTATATATCTCTGTTATACTTTTTCCAAAAACAAATAAAAAAATCGAGGGACTGACCGACCCCGCATTTATTTTTCAATGTGTTAACGCAAGAGCCAAAATAAATCCTCCATAAATCTCGGAAAAGTCACCTACGCGAGAAGTGTCTATTATAATATGCCCAATATCCATATATATTGCACCATATGCTTTACCTCCGCCTAAATGCACCAAGGTACGATATATTAGATTTCCAGAGATACCATTTGGAGCGATTATTAGATTAGATTTATCGTTAATTGCTTTTTCAATTAAAATTTCGGTATGATTTATTTCCAACTTTGGATGTTCTAGCTTGAAATAATCTACTAATTCTTTCGCTTCGTTGATAGTTTTATCGACATCTGGATTTCTGCCTAAATCTCCAACCCTTCCGCCGCTTAAAATGCTGATCTTTGGTTTAAGATTTAAAGCTTCTAATATTTTTATTGCTTTTTCTATGAATATCTTTTTATTTTTAATACTATTGCATTCGTCTATACCTACAGGTCCAAAGAAAAATTGTTGGCCTTTATAAGTTTCTAATAACGCTAAACGGGCAATCTCTGAGATATTTAGGGATGTTTTGAGGCTTTGTAAGAATTTACTTGAACCCAAACTACCTCTTACAACGCAAGATATGAGTTCTTTGCCTAGATAATTTAAAATCTCAGCTTCAGGCTCGTTTGAATCGATTAAAACGATTCCTTTCGAATTTTTTTTATAAAGAGTGTTTTTAGAAATTTGATTAATAGAAGATTTA
>JAHLWV010000200.1 GCA_019057735.1 Promethearchaeota archaeon
ATATGGTTCGAGTCCACCCGGGTCGAAATCCCCTTGGCGTACAAGGGGTATCGAGGTTTCAAAGGCAAATATCCTATGAAATTACTCTATGTCTCGAATATCCCAGTCATTTTAGTTAATGCGTTATACGCAAATTTTCTATTCTTTGGACAGATGCTCGCAGGTGAAAATTCAGCTCTTCGAGGGCATGGTTTCGATGGATGGATAGATTTAATCGGCGTTTTCGAAGATGTACCTGCTGGCGGAGCGTCAGGTAACTATTTAGTTCCAAAATCTGGTTTGCTTTATCTCCTCACCCCACCTCAGGGTTTGGAACAATTATTGGCCGATCCAATAAGAGCTATTATATACTTGATTTTCTTCATATTCCTCTGTGTGATGCTCGGCCGTGTATGGGTTGATGTTTCTGGTCTGGCGCCGCGCGACATTGCTCAACAGATAATCGATTCTGGAATGCAAATTCCGGGGTTTAGAAGTTCAGATAAAATCATAGAGAAAATCTTGAAGAGATACATCCCAACGCTAGTGATAATGAACGGAATAATCATTGCAGTAATGAGTTTCTTCGCCGATTCTCTAGGTGCATTGACTTCAGGTACGGGACTTCTTATAGCTATAGGTATTGTTCATCAATATTCTGAAAGTTTGGCAAAAGAGATGGCTGCAATGCAGTATCCAGGCATGAGATCGTTCTTAGGGATGGATTAGATTAAAATTTCTGTTATTTGGTTTTTGTTTTTTTGCTAAAAACTTTAATAAATAATTAAAATTTCTTCATATTAACTATGCTTTTGTTATTAATACAAGAATCTAATGCTTTTCTTGATTTGATAAGCTACCCGCCGGGGTCCATGATATTCATTATTTTGATGGCTACAACAACGGCTCTTATTAGTACGGGATTAACGAAATGGTTAGTTGATACTGGCGAGATAAATAGAAAACAAGTCATTAAGAAAGCACATGACGAAGAGAAATCCAAAATTATAGATTTAGCTGAGACCGACCCCGAAAAATACAGGAAATTGAGGAAGCGATGGGAAAGATTAGATAGTATGATCAAACAATCGCAACAAAAAATGTCGTTAAAGCGTATGCTACCATCGTGCATTACTTTCGTTCCAATGATAGTAATATTTTCTGTAGTTAGAGGTCTGTTCGGAACCGCCAATCCTGTTGCTTTATCACCAATGAACGGGAACGATCTACCACTTATTGGAACTATGATGGCTGCTTGGACGAGCGATAGTCCAGAATGGACTGGTTTCGTATATGGTTATATCAAAACTATTGGAGTAAATGCGGGTTGGATAAACTTTACTGGGTGGTATTTCCTCTGTAGCTTTGGTATTAACACCTCTATTCAGAGATTGTTGAAGCTGCAAACTCAAGCGCAAGGAGGAATGGAACAAATGATGGGCGGAGGTAAAGGTAAGGGATTGGATTTTCCGGACGTTTAACTATCATCCAATAAAGTTAAATCAAAGCGCAGACAGAGGGATTCGAACCCTCGAGTGTTCTCACACACTGGTTCTCTGGTTAATGTTACCATTCCAGACCAGCGCCGTACCGCTTGGCTATGTCTGCAAAAAAAAAAGATAACGACGCTTTTTAGCGGCGCTCACTTATACTACTAAATTTATTTTGTTTGTAAATTGATTTTTATTTTATAGGAATAGAAACTGTTTCCTTTAATTTCTTCTCGAGTTTAGCCTTTTTAATAGCTTCCTCTATCTTATCATGCGAGGCTCCTTTTTTTATATCGATCGTTTCGGATATGGGTTCGAGATGCTTGTAATTAGTTCGTCGTCTCCGAACATTCAACCCATCAATTAATACATAATTTTTATCGATAATATCAACCACAACACAATATCTTCCAGCTTCCCTTCCTGTCGTTTTAACGCAAACGCGTCCTATGTCATATACACTCATTTAATTCGTCACCAAATTAATTTTATTAGCCTTATCTTTTCTGAAAATTAAAAAATTCAGAAAAAATGTACTATTTTTAGTAAATTTAGGAATAATTTTAATAATAAATTTTTTACGATTTTTGTTAGGAATCGGTTTGTTTTATTTTTTCTAATTCTTTTAAAATTATTTGTAGCACTTCTTCTATTGACAACCTTTCTGTGTCAATAATTAAATCGAAGAAATTTTGAATAAAGTCGTTATCACTTAAATCAATGTTATAGAGTTTATTAAAACGTTTTAACTCAGATTCTTCTCTTAAAGTCGTTTCCTTTAATTTTGCATCGTAGGAGCTTTGATCTCTAACTGCCATTCTTTTTACTCGCATTTTCAAAGGGCAAGTTAAGTGTATCTTGAATACAGTGATGGATTTTAGCAAATGTCCACTTAATTGACTATCGATAATAATACTACCCTTTTTTGCCATATCCACTACTTTTTTATCTAAGTTTTTGTCGATCTCTGGATTCTTCTCAACATAGTTAGTATACTCCTCCAAGGTCATACCATTTTCTTCTGCTAAATCCCGAAACGCCTTACCCGTTGAATAATAGAGTAATCCAAGGTTTTCTGCTAACAATTTGGCAATTGTAGATTTTCCCGTTCCATGAAGACCAGATAGTGTAATTATCATTTTTCTGAGTAACAAAACTGACTGAGGCTATTATAAGAAATAATAACTAGAAAATATTTAATATTAATGAAATTTCCAGAGTAATTTATTCTGAAGATTGCCAAACGGCTTCTTTGAGAAGAGTTTGTAAACAGTTAGCACAATACCTTCCACTCTCGGGTCGATTTGCCCTTCTTGACACGTGATTTGTTTTAGTCATTTTGGCGGGTCTCAATCTTGGTACGGCTTGAAGTGGTTTTTTACAAATCGCACATTCCGCTTTACTAGGTTTTTTTCTCCAATAATGAGTAACATTAACGCTTCCTGGAGTTTTCAACTTTTTTCGGTGTTGAGCTTTCGATCTTAAACCTGGTCTTGGCACAAGTAGATTACCTTTATTGTGTTAATTACTTAAATTCGAAACTTTAGTTTCTATACTGTTAAAGCATGAAAAGTTAATTAATTTTTTCATTTTTATTAAAGCTCCAGATTCAACTTTCTTTTGAAATCGTTAAACAATGCGTATAATTCGTCTGCGATTAAATCTCTATAGTTTTTATTTGTGTTAATTCTTTGAGAGTTATGCTTATATTCTTGATGGACTTTTTGAAGCTTTACTTTACTTAATTCCAAACCAGGAAATTTACCATAATGATTTTTCAAGTCAGTGAAAAGACCGAAGATTAAGTCTTCGTCGTGAAAATCGTTCAATTTTAACGCATCCATAAGCGTTATAAATGAAGAAGTTATTTCATAGGTGAGTTTAGGGATTTCGAGAAATGAGGAACTCACCGATTTTGAGTATTTCTCATCAGGAAATTCAAGCGGGGATATTTTATTAATGATATCAATTGCTTGATAGTATTCGTCCGCATAATTCATGTTCTCCAACATTTCTGAAAGTATTAAATTATGTTTACTTAATGAAATATTAATTGTAAGTAAATTCTTCATAGCGTTTTTTATAGATTTCTGAAAGAAAATATCTTTTAAACTACCACTTTGGTATTTTTGAGCTAAATTTAATATTGTTTTAATTACAGCATATATTTCGGATTCTAATTTAGACTTTGTCTCTAAATCATTTTTTCTGTGATTTTTCATCATCCAGATCCTTTCTATCTTGAACTAAAAAATAAATGTAGGGCGCAAGAAATAAAAGAGTACGGCAACAATTATCCCTATTATTAGTGATGATATTAACACTCTGAATGTGGATGAGTTGGACAATTCCCTGATAGAAAGAGAAATTAGAATAGGAACCCAAATAGCAATTGTTAACGCTTCAATTAGGTGGAGAACAGTCCATACAGGTGAAGCAAACAACGGAGCGTTTAAAGTTTCAAACGAGGGGATATCTGGTATATTGATGGTAGGTAATCCAATCAGAATTATAAGAATTTCAATTGCGTTTATCAATAAATAGGGTGCGAACGCGGTTAGCATCATATTGAATTTTGAGGCTTGTTGTTGATGCAATGTTCCACCTTTATAGATGCTAAAAGGGCTCATTTCGGCCTCGCTGTATTTCTCGGTTTCATCATCCTTATCTCCAAAACGAGCTTCTAATCGTTCTGAAAAATCTACTGCAATATTTGCGCCTCTGGAAAAAATCCAAATAAGAATTAATGCAAAAAGTAAATAATACAAAAATCCAAATGCAAAAAACGCTATGAAAGCCGCCAAATCAATAAAAAACCTCCATAATGTTAAGGGTGGTATTGATGCGATATTAATATGAGAAAAAAAAGCTAAACCCATTAATCCGTAAAGCAACGCATTGAACAACAGAATTTTAAGACCCGGTGCGTCTTTCCTTTTGTGGTTAATACTCCAAAAAGCTCTATTTGGTTTAGTAAATAGCCATAGAATTGTAACGTACCAGCGAGCTGGAGAAGTGAAATCCTCTTCAATACGCTTAAAAATAGAAAAGTTTTCTATCCTTTCAATTCTTAGTCGTTTACCACAAAAAGCGCATACGAACGAATCAAGTCGATTATCGTTACCACATCTAGGGCATCTTGGCAAGGTACTATTGCTCTTTTAAAGTTTTTATATCTATCATATAATTGTAATCATTTAAAAATTTCTTTACTGAGGATTTTTTTTGAATTTAAAGGTATTTTTTAATATAATTCGAACACTTTTCGATTCGATCATAAAGAACTATTCATTTCGTATAAAGTCATTTTTAAAAATGAATTTTATAGAAGTTGCTAAACTTAACAATTTCATAATCTTTTTTAGTAAATCGTTTAGTTAACTCTAAATTCGTTCTTGTATGATTGGTTATTTCTGATACTTTTATACATGATTTTTGTCCTATATAAGCCATTAAAGGAATTAGTTGATCGCTAAGGTAATTATCAACAGGAATTTCGTTTTGAATGTATTTAATCATTTCTTTAGCAGCAATAT
>JAHLWV010000028.1 GCA_019057735.1 Promethearchaeota archaeon
GGATGGTTTTATCACAAGGTGATTCGAAGGTTTCGAGCAACAAGTGACCCCTATGTGTATCGTAAAAGCTTTTGGGACGATGTAGGCTTGGATGGTGTCTCAGAAAAGGATAGAAAGTGGGCATTTCGTTCATTAAAGCAAAACGCTTCGCTTTATCCATGCTTGCAATGTGGAACGTGTACGTCTGAATGTCCGGTTTCCATTGTTACAGAAGGAAATTATAACCCAAGAAGGAATATCTTAGCAACTCTTTTAGGGTATAAAGATTTGCTTCTAAATGGGAACGATTTAGCAATCTGGGGTTGTACCGATTGTCATATATGTGAAGAAGTATGTCCTCAAGGTATCGAACTGACAGATTTATTTGCATCCTTGAAGAACCAGAGTATTGCTTTAGGTAACGGTCCAGATTATATTATCGAACAAGCCAAAACAATTTTTGATAATGCGAAAGCTATACCTTCTCAGCCAGCTATCGAACGTAGGCGACAAGATTTAGGGTTACCAGCAGTTTTAGAACCAGATATTAGTGAAGTGCAAACTTTACTAACTAACTTAGGAATTAAAGATAAATTTGAATTGAGAACTTCACTCAATAAATCGTAAAAAGTTAAAGAATAAACGTTCAAAAAAATTAAATTATTGTTCTAAGGATTGAGATTTCATATTTTTTTCGTGTTTTTTTTTTTTAATTTTTATCTGGATTTTCAGATACAAATTACAATAAAGGTTATAGTTTATTTAGACAAATTATAAATTTTATTGATTATTTGATTATTCAAATAGTAAAAAAAAAACGTAATAAAAATTAGTTAAAAATTCTATTAGGATAAATATCATGTTCCAGCAAGCAGGAAGGGGCTACGATATGGCTATAACTCAGTTTTCCCCTGAGGGTCGTCTTTTTCAGGTTGAGTACGCCATAGAAGCTGTAAGAAGAGGAACAACATCTATTGTGTGTAGAAGCAATCATTCCGTAGCTTTTGCCGTTGAGAAAAAGAGTTCCGAGCTTCAAGAGGTTATTGGCTCCGAGAAAATTTTTAAAATTGACGACCATATTGGTGTGGCTATTGCTGGCCTTACTGCTGACGCAAGAGTTTTAATTGATAGAGCTCGCGTCCAAGCACAGGTTAATATTTTAAATTACGACGAAAAGATTTCTGTAAAGGACAGCACATTAAATGTTTGCGAGTACCTCCAAATGTTTACCCAAAATGCGGGTGTAAGGCCTTTTGGAGTAAGTCTCCTTATAGCGGGAATCAATTCGGGTGAGGAAAAGAAGGCTGAGCTCTATTTGACGGATCCATCTGGTGCGTCATGGGGCTACCGTGCTTTTGCGATTGGGTCAGGAGCGACCGAAGCAAGAGCATACCTTGAAGAAAATTATAAAGAAGATATAAGTGATGAGGACCTAAAGTTGTTACCTTTAAGGACCTTGAAAGAATTAATGGGTGAAAATTTAAATAAGGATACTTGTGATGTAGCTTTCATTATGAAAGACGATTTAAAATTTAAGCTATTAAATGATCAAGAAAAGGAAGAATTATTAGCTAAAATATAATCTTCTTATAATTATATCTGATTCAAGGTTATCTCAAATTAACGTTTATCTAATAATAGAAGACAAAAAACATTATTTCCATAAAGCAAACAGAGATAAGTTTTAATGATTGGCAGAGCGCGGATAGATTTAGGTGGTTTTATAATCGGACGCATTGCAAAAGAGGGTCGAACATTTGAAATGCTATTAGACCCAGATCAGGCTTGGAAAGCGAAAAAAATGATTCGAGACGAAATTAATAAGCGTCTTGTAGAGGGAAAGGATAAATCTCGTTTTTCTGTAGACGAACTTCTTAAAAATCCTAAGATATCAATTGATTTAATATTCGAAAGTTTTATTGTATTTGAGGATTTAAGACGAGGAAAAAAAGCTACTGATGGTGATATGGAGGCTGTATTTAACACTTCGGAAGGGAGAATAATAGCAGGCCATATTTTACTAGATGGGGAGATTAAATGGACACGCTCTCAAAGAGATGAAGAAAGGGAGAAGAAATTAAAACAAGTTATAACAATAATTACCAAAAATGCAATAAATCCTCAAAATAAGAAGCCACATCCTTATCAGAGAATCGAGAAAGCAATAGAAGAAGCTAAAGTTAAAGTTGACTTGATGAGAAGCGCAGAAGAACAGGTAGATGATGTTATCAAACAAATACGGGCAATAATACCTATTCGGATGGAACAAGTAGAACTCGCGCTTAAAATACCCTCTTCATTTACAGCGAAAGGTTATAACATAGTAGCTCAATTAGCACAAATTAAGAAAGAAGAGTGGCAATCGGATGGCTCGTGGGTATCAGTTGTTAGTTTGCCAGCAGGGTTGCAGATGGAATTAATAGATAAGTTAAATAAACTTACTCATGGAAGAGTTCAAACAAAAATTATAAAATCTTAACTGGATAATTGTTGACTAATTTTTGATAGATTTTTTTTTTACAACATTGGTTAAGTTAAAACATAATTAATAAGAAGAAGTGAGTTTAAGAAATGGAAGACGAGAAAAATGAACCTAATGAAGAACCTACAACAGACAATTCTGAGGATGTCGATGAGTTTGATGACGAGGAAATTTCCCGCGACCTTGTAGTACCTGGAGAAACTTTAACAGAGGATACTAAAACTTTTCTACCAGGACGTGGAACTATTTTTAATAAAGATAGAACTAAGATTATTTCCCTAAATATTGGATTAAAACAAATCAAGAGAAATTATATAAATGTAATTCCCCTTAGAGGATTTTATACACCCCGTCCAGGAGACAAAATAATTGCATTAGTTACTGATAAAAATCCTGTTAAATACATCTGTGATATAAACGCGAAAGACAGAGGTATTTTAAAACCTAAAAACACTGTAGCAAGAGGAAAACCGAGAGGATATAGAGGTGGAGCACCTGATCGTCAGGATAATTCTACGGAAAAGTATAAAATCGGAGATATTTTAATAGTTAAAGTACTTTCGGCAGATAGGTTAAATAAACCAGAATTAACAACTGTTGGTAAATATTTAGGTAAAAGAAGGGATGGATTAGTAATCACAATTGACCCTCCAAAAATACCACGAGTTATAGGCCGTAGTGGTTCGATGATTAAAATGTTAAAAGATCTAACTAAAAGTAATATATTTGTGACCCAAAATGGTCGAATCTGGTTAAAAGGGGAAAATTTGGCTCATGAAAGATTATTAATAGATGCAATACGAAAAATAGAAAAAGAAGCTCATACAGTTGGGCTAACAGACCGTATGTCTGAATATATTGAGAATGAAAAAAAGATAAGAGGTATGAATTAAATGCCGTTAATTATTAAAGATGAGTATCCGGAGAAGTTATTCCGTGAAGATGGTAAGAGGCTAGACGGTCGAGATAAGAACGAGTTGAGACCTATTAAAATGGAAGTAGGAGTTTTAGAAAATGCTGACGGTTCAGCTTACTTAGAATGGGGTAACAACAAAATTTATTGTGCCGTTTATGGACCTAGAGAAGTACATCCTCACCATTTAGCAAAACCTGACAGAGGAATCTTACGGGTTTTTTATCGGATGGCAACTTTTTCGGTATTTGAAAGAAAACGACCTGCTCCTGGGCGCCGAGAAAAAGAAGTTTCAATGGTAATAACTGACTGCTTGAAACCCGTTCTATTTTTAGAACTTTATCCTGGAACATCCTTTGAGGTTTTCATCAACGTTTTAGATGCAGATGGTGGAACAAGATGTGCTTGTGTGACTGTTGCAGCGTTAGCACTAGCAGATGCAGGGATTCCTATGAGAAGTTTAGTAACCGCAGTTGCTATAGGTAAAATTGATGGAGAATTAATTACTGATCTATCAGGAATAGAAGATAAAGCCGGTGAGGCAGATTTACCTTGCGCAATGACTTGGTTTAACGAAGAACTGTCATTACTTCAATTCGATGGTAAGATGGACTTAGATGAATTTAACGAGAGTTTAGGTCTTGCTAAGGAAGCAATCTCGAAAATCTATGAAATTCAGTTGAATGCGTTGAAAAAGAAATATATCGAAATTCAAGAAGAATACAGTGGAGGAGAGAAATAAAATGATGAATATAAAGCGAGTAATATCGACCATAGAAAAGAATTATATTCTTTCTAATCTGAAAAAAGGAGAAAGAATAGATGGCAGAGATCTTTGGCAATATAGAGACTGGAATGTTAAAAGTAATGTGATCGCTTCAGCGGAGGGATCTGCTGAAGTTTCTTTAGGAAAAACAAAGGTGATCACTGGAGTGAAGTACGATGTAGGTGCACCATTTCCAGATCTTCCTAACGAAGGAGTTTGTACATTTATGGCCGAACTATTACCTTTAGCATCTCCTTTGTTTGAAAGAGGACCTCCTAGCGAACAGGCTATAGAATTAGCACGCGTTGTTGATAGGGGGATTCGCCACGCAGATTGTGTGCAGACTAAAAAGCTGTGTATAAAGGAAAAGAAAGCAGTCTATATTATATTCGTGGATATTTATGTCATTAATTATTCAGGAAATTTAATTGATGCTGGTGGTATTAGTTCTTTAACTGCGTTAATTTCAAGCAAAATACCTGAAGGAAAATGGGAGAACGATGAAGTTGTATGGACGGGAAAATATTTGACTGGAGATACACTTGTGAACGAATTACCTATAGTTTCAACGTATGGAAAAATTGGAGATATTATTTTTTCAGATCCGAGTTTACCAGAAGAATTAGTATGCGATGGAAAAATTTCAATTTCGGTAACCGAAGATAAGATAACATCTATTCAAAAAAGTGGATTCGCTACTTTTACTATAGAAGAAGTTGAGATGTTAACTAAAAAGTCTATGGAGTTTGGTAAGAAGACCAGAAAAGATTTAAACCTCTGGCAATACAAGCTTTAGGACTAATGTTTTTAGATAATTTAAATTTTTTTAATTTTTATTTTTAATTTATAGGAAACATAACCAACTCATATTTTAATTTAGGTTAGTTTTCTTACTCTTCTCATTAGAAAAATTTAAAGTTTATACTAGTTTTTATTTAAATACAATATTATTAAAGAAACTAGTGAACGATATGGGTAAAACTAAAAAAACTGGGATATCCGCAAGGTTTGGAGCGCGTTATGGTTCTAATGTAAGAAAAAAATGGCGCTTGGTAATGGAGATCCAAAAAAGTGGTAATTTAAAATGCCCACGATGCGAAACAAGAGGCTCTATTAATAGAATCTCAACAGGGATATGGCATTGTAAAAAATGCAATGCTAAGTTTACTGGTGGTGCTTATAACACCCAAACTCCTCGTGGTGCGGAATCATTTAGAATAGCGAAGCGAAAACAACGAGAGTTAGAAGTTGTAGAAGAATAATGAATAAAAATAACTCACTTATTATTAAATCCACTTTAGAGTTTCAATTTAAAACGCCTGAATTATGTAATTATTCCTATAACTCTATTTTACCTGAATTTAAAGTTCAAAAATCGAAAAGATCTACAATATCTTTAAAAAAAGAAGAAAAATCTCTAATCTTTTCGATAGAAAGTAAAGATATTACCGCGTTCAGGGCAACAATTAATGATATCATCAGTTTTGGTCGGATATTTGAAGGCGTTATGAATATTGTAAATAGCACGCAATAAGCCTTAGATTAAATTATTCATAAATTTCTTATTCCACATTTAATTTGATATATTAATAAAATATATGATGTGATTTTCGTTGACAATAAACTTGGACCAATTAGATGAGGAAACAAAAAAAAAATTTCAAAATTTAACTCAGGTTGGGCAGACTTTAGAACTTCTTACACAACAGAAGATGCAAATTGATAGTTCTATCAGAGAAACAGAACTTGCACTAGGAGAGTTAGAAAAAGCAAGCCCCGATACAATAGTTTATAAGCAAATCGGTGGGATAATGGTTAGAAGCGAAAGAGATAAACTTCTAGCTGAAAAAACATCTAATAAAGAAACTTTAAATATGCGTTCAACCACACTTGCTCAAAAAATAGAAAGAACAAAGAGCGCTTTTGAATCACTTCAAGCAGATCTTCAAACAGAGCTTCAGAATCAATAATATAATGAAATGTTCATGCTTAATTCTAAAAAAGAGGCTCTTTTAAACTTTTTAAAAGATAAAAATCTCTTAATTACTACCCATAAATTAATGAACCGTTCATGCTTAATTCTAAAAAAGAGGATTTTTTAAAGTATTTAGAAGGGAAAAACATCGTTATCACTTCGCACCATTTAGTTGACCTTGATGCGCTCGTTTCAGGAATTGCCTTAAAATATTGTTTTGAAAATTATTTCCCTAACCAAAACATACAATTAACTTTTTCAGGACTATCTAAGCATACAAAAAGTTTTATAAACAAATTTAGTACAAAATTTCCAAACTTTAACTTTACTTTTCAAAAACATGTTGAATTATCAAATTTTGATGTTATCGTAATAGCTGACTCAAATAATCTAGATCAGATAACGTTATTTAATAATCTAGATTTGGATATTCCTTTTATCTTCATAGATCATCATTTAAATTTAAAAAAAAATTATCCAACTAATATTTCTTTTCATAATTTGATTTTTGATAATTATTCGTCGACATCAGAAATGGTGTTAGAATTATTTGATGATTGCAACATAAAGCTTCCAATACCATACAAGTATCTCCTTGTTTCAGCAATATTGACCGATTCGGGATTTCTCAAGTATGGAAATACCAGAACCGTAAAAAATCTATATAATATTTTACAGGATCAGATAGAAATTCAAGATGTATTACCAATGTTAGAAAGAGAAATAGACATCTCAGAGAAAATTGCTCGAATTAAAGCTCTTCAAAGAGTTAAATTAATTCGAATTAACAATTGGTTAATAGGATTATCACATCTTAGTAGCTTTAGCGCTTCCGCTGCTTCAATCTTAACAAAAGTGGGTTTTGACATTGGAATTGTCGTATCTGAAGATAAATCTGATTATAGAATCACCACTCGAGCAAAAAAACAAGTTTGTCTAAAAACAGGCTTACATCTCGGGAAAATTATTAGTGAAATAAATAACGTGAATGGTGGTGGACATGATGGTGCTGCTACTTTGAATGGTAAGAATGATGTAGAAGAAATTCTTAATCAATTAATCGATAAAATAAAAGAAACTTTAATTAATTAACTATCTTTATAAAGTAAAAAGAATGATGGATATCCCCTTTCATGAGCTTAATTAAATTTTATAATTTTCATTTTCGATATAAAGGAAACGATGAGTATGCACTTAAAAAAATTAATTTGGAAATAGAATCAAATAGATTTATTTTATTAGCTGGGGAGACGGGATCCGGGAAAACTTCATTAATTAGATGTTTGAATGGATTAATTCCCCAATTTTATGCCGGTTATTATAAAGGATATGCAGAAATTTCAGGAAAAAACACCACTGAAACAACAATATCTGAATTATCTACTGAGGTCGGAATCGTATTCCAAAATCCTGAAAATCAATTAATTGCAATGAATGTAGAACATGAGATAGCATTCGGTTTAGAAAATTTAGGAATTCCAAGAGAGGAAATCAAAGAAAAAATTAAGGAAGTTGTAGCAATAACTGAAATTGAAAGTATCATAGATAAAGCACCTTTCGAGATAAGTGGTGGTGAACAACAACGAGTTGCCATTGCTTCAATTTTAGTATTAGAACCTAGGGTTATCGTTTTGGACGAGCCAACAGCAAATTTGGACCCATTATTCGCAAGAAAAATTTTAAACCTTTTAAAAAAAATTCAAGTCGAAAAGAAGATGACCGTTATAATTAGTGAACACCGAATGGATTTAATCCTCCCGTTAGTAGACGACATAATTTTAATGAAAGAGGGTGAGATAATAGCTCATGGGGTTAAAGACGAAGTCATAAATTCTAACACATTTGAGAATTTGAATATTAATAAGCCCAAAATATATTCGATTTTCAATGAATTAAAAAATAGAAATCAATTTCAACACGATATTCCCGTTTCTATTAAAGATGCCGTAAGTTCATTAAAAATGATTAAATAACTCGAAATGCTTATGAAGGATAAAAATTCGTACCCTTTAATAATGGTTCACGATGTTGATTATGTGTATTCAAACGGAACAATTGCGTTAAAGCAAGTTTCATTAAATATTAAGAAAGGCGAATTTGTTGCAATAATGGGGCAAAATGGAGCAGGAAAAACGACTTTGATCCGCACTTTTAATGGTTTAATCCGACCAACAAAAGGAAGTATTTTTTTAGAAGGAGAAAATATTGATTCAAAAACTATCGCGACAATGTCGAAAAAAGTGGGAGTTATCTTCCAAAATCCTATGCATCAACTATTTTCTACTACATTAGAGGACGAAATTAAATTTTCCTTGAAGAGTCTGAATTTAGATAAAGAAGAAATTCAAATAAAAGTCGATCAAGTACTAAAGGAATTTGATCTCGAAAAATATCGAAAAAGATCCCCATTTAATTTATCTGGTGGAGAATCAAAAAAATTAGCTACAGCATCTATTCTATGTCGTGACCCTGAAGTTCTAGTTTTTGATGAACCAACATTAGGACAAGACGCAAAAGAGATTAAATTCTTTCTCGGATTAATAAAAAGCGAATTAGAAAGAGGAAAAACAATAATAATGGTTACACATAACATAGAGTTTACCGTAGAACATGTTCCAAGAACAATCTTGATGAGTGGAGGACAGATCATTGCGGATGGTCCAACACAGAGTATTTTTACGAACGAGTTTTTAATAGCAAAATCATCATTAATTATGCCGCAAATATATCTATTCAAAAAAGAACTTCGAAAAATAGGAATCACTATTCCTAAAGAAGTTATGAGAGAAAGCGAAATAATTAATTTTCTCGATAATTATTTGGATAGCAAAACCACAATTTAAAGGAGGAAAATTATTAAATGTCTTTAGAGTTTCTTAGTGCGTTCAAATTCTTAAAAAAAGAGACTTTCCTCCACAATTTAGATCCAAGAACCAAATTATTACTAGCCATAACGTACACTATTAACGCACTATTATTTCAAGAAATAATCCCCTTATTACTAATTTTAATAACCCTACTCCCTGTAATAATCGTAGGAAAATTGTTTAAAAGATGGATGAAGAGCGTCAAAGGAATGTCTTTCCTCTACATTTTTATTATTGTTCTTAATACGCTATTTATTGACGAAAATGGATTAACATTCGCCATTGCTATGATCTTAAGGATTTCTATAATGATTTCAGCATTCTCTTTGTTTTTTTTAACTGTAGATCCAAACGATTTAGCTCTTTCCCTAATAACTATGAAAATTCCATACGAATATGCGTTTTCTTTCTCGTTAGCATTTAGGTTTGTTCCAACTATTGCTATAGAAACACAAAATATCATTGATGCTCAACAGAGTCGAGGGTATGAAATGCAAAAAAAAGGGATTATAAATCAAATAAAAAACCTATTTCCTCTCTTAATTCCTCTTATAGTTAGTTCTATAAAAAGAGCCTTTAACGTAGCAGAAGCCTTAGAATCGCGATCTTTTGGTAATAAAAAAACGGATCGGACTTTTTATTATACAATTAGTTATTCCTTAAAAGATTGGATATTTTCGCTATACTTGATTCTTTTATTGTCTTTTTTAATATTTATTAGAATTAACTTCATGTCAATGCCATTATGGTTTAGATGGAGTTTACCTTTATGAAAATCTATTCTATTACGAATTTAAATGAAATTCCTAATTATCACATTGGAATTAACCAGATTGAGATTGATCCCAAAGAAATTCAAATAAAAGAATTAGTAGAATTAATTGAGGTTATCCAAAGTCAGCATGAAGATACTGTTTTACAATTCTTCAACGATAAATATATTCTAAACCTAGAACATGTATTACGTGCTTGTTATTTCGTCCAAAAAGCCTTCTATACTAAAAGTAATATTTCAAATAAAAAGAATCTTGAACTACTTCTATATTTAGCTACTAAAAGACAAATAAAGCTAAGTCTTGAGTGTTTTGGGGTAAATAGTTATAATTTACATAATAAGAGAATAAGTTTTTGTATCATCTCTCTAAAGGATAATATTCATCAAGTAAATATCGAAATTAATAGTTATTTGCATTCCAAGGATATTGGTTTAAATTTAGGAAATTTATCGATTGATAAGTTTAAAATCGTCAAAAAGTATTTTGAATTTTCTGACATTCAGATTTTAACCGTTTTGAAGGCTTACGGACATAATAACGACGAATTAGATATAAAAATTTTAAAATTAAAAAGCTTGTATGAAGCATTGACAGACTTAATATGTGAAAAAATGGCTTTATTAAGTTTAGAGAAAAGGAGATCTATTTAGAACTTGTTATACTTATTAGGGATAATAAAAATATCTTCGGGATTTAGAAACGATATCCCGCTAACATTTCCTAGCAGTTCAATCCTTATAATTTTATCTGGATTATCCAAATCGACTCTATTAGTAATAATTTTTGCCACTGATTCAATAATGGCATTTCTTTCTATGATCTCATTTTTTCTGCGTTTTAATTCGATCTTAAAAGAATCTTCTTTGTTTAAATAAAGAGGGTAATATTTTTCTACAAAATTTTTTATTACTTTTAGTTTGGTTTCACACACATAATCAATAGGGATAATTTTAAGGATGAATTGAAAAAAATTGGAATCTTTTTCAAGAATTTTTTTAATCTTTCGTATCACTTCTTTAGTATCAATGTTGGTTGCAGCAGTTATTAATCCCGGATATTTGATACCTTGAATAATGGGATATGTATCGCCACACATTAACAGAGTAAACCAAATTTCTGCTTTTGCATTCACTTCGTTAAATCTCGAAGTTGAGACCAATAAATTAAAGTTATTCAATATTTTCTCCAAATAGTTGATCTTTATTTAATTTGATTAAATCTTCAATTT
Organism: Promethearchaeota archaeon; assembly: GCA_019057735.1. The sequence goes on from JAHLWV010000028.1 coordinate 10,987, forward strand.
CCTCTTCTGTTACAACCCCAATTCGCAATAGCTTTAACTCTTCAGAGGTACAATCAACAATTGTTGTGGGAACTTTCGTTTTGGTTTTTCCCCCATCAAGTATTAAATCGATTGGTGTTAAAAATTTTTTCGCTACTTGATCTCCACTTATGGATGGAGGTTCTCCAGAATAGTTAGCTGATGTTCCTATTATTCCACCAAAATATCCTTTTAATTTTAATTTTTTTAAAATAGTTAAAACGATCTCGTTTTCTGGTATGCGAATACCAATCGTATTTTTACCAGCCGTAACTTCTGGAGGAATAATATTGGGTTCTTTCTTATTTAATATTAAAGTCAATTGACCGGGCCAGAAGTGTTCAGCTAATTTATAACCTATTTTGTTAAATTCCGCGACTTTTTTAGCTTCTTCAATATCTGCAACTAATAGTAACAATCCTTTTGAACGATCTCGATACTTGATCTCGTAAATCCTATTTATTACTTCAAGATTGAGTGGATTTCCGCCTAGACCATAAACTGAATTAGTCGGAAAAGCAATTAACTTACCCTCAATAATGTTCTCCACTGCGATTTCGAAAACAAATTCTAAATCTTGAATTTTTTTTCCTTTAAGTTTTATTAAAAAACCCATTTGGATTCATTTGGATTATAAGTTTATTAAATAATAAAAAAGGCTTTACTGATGGTTTTCTTGGCAGGATAATTCATCAGCGATATTAGACCACTGAAGATCGACTCTTTCTTGAAGTTCAATTAACTCTTTTTCAGACAATTTTGAAAATCGTTTCTGTCTTGATAAGTATTCAATTAGTGGAGTTCTCTTTGATGGATTTAATAGTGGTTTGCTTTTTTTTGATAATGCTAAAACACCATTTTCGATTTCATATAAAATCCACGAACCTGTTTTAACTGCTAAACGAGGTATTTCAATTGAATCTTCGGATGCAATACCCCATCCAGGTGGACAAGAAGCTAAAATGTGAATATATTTACATCCTTCAATTGATTTTGCTTTTTTAAATTTCTCGTAAAGATCGAGAGGTTCGCTTACAGAACAAGTAGCAACATAAGGGATATCATGTGCCGCCATTATCCTCGGTAGATTTTTCTTATATCGTTCTTTTCCTAATGTGGTTGTAGTCGTTATTGCTCCATGTGGTGTGCTAGAGGATCGTTGAACTCCAGTATTCATGTACGCTTCGTTATCATAACAGCAATAAATGATATCAGAATTTCTTTCAGCTGCACCACTTAACCCTTGAATCCCAATATCTGTTGTTCCTCCATCGCCAGCAAAAACTAAAGTCGTCATTTTTTCCCATACCTTGCCTGGGAATCTATACGATTTTGCTTTAAATGCTGCAGAAACTCCTGTTGCTGCGGCTGCTCCCGCAGCAAATGCCATATTCATAAATGGGAAAGTTGGTGCTGTCTTTGGCCATAATCCAACAACGACATTTAAACAACTAGCAGGAGTAACTAAGGATGTATTTGGACCAAGAGCTTTCATAGCCCACCTTAAAGCAATTTCTAGACCGCAACCAGCACATGTAGAATTTCCTGCTAAAAAATATTCTTCTTTACCTATTTCTAATGCTTCTTTAATGGATACCATATTTAATCAACCTCTAATAATCCATCCCAGAAAGTTCCTTCAATCATATCTTTTGGAAACTCTCCAGTTTCATTTAACTTATTCAATACTTTTAGTTGATCTTTCTGTTGTTCTAATGACACTTCTCTTCCACCTAAACCCATTACAATAGGTAGAACTTTTGTAACTGCTCCAGAACCATATAAGGCTGCTTTCACTTCACTACTTACGGGACCTCCAGTCGGAGATCCAAATGCAGTAGCTCTGTCAGCTACACCAAGAACCTTAACTTTATTTGCAATTTGTATTATATCCTCAACGGGAAATGGTCTAAAATACCTTAATTTTACGCATCCCACTTTGTAACCTTCATTCCTAAGAGCATCAACGGCGTCTTCCATCTGCATGGCAAGTTCACCGTAGTTAAGTATAGCAACTTCCGCATCTTTCATTTGATATTCTTCAATTAATCCATTTCCATAAGAACGACCAAATTTTTTTTCAAATTCTGAGGTAACTTCCTTGATTTTTTGCTTTGCTAGAATATGAGTATAGTGAATCTTTAATCTAAATTCATTGTAGAAACCAGATGGCATGATTAGATTCCCATGCATCATTGGTCTTTCAGGATCGAGAAAGATATGGGGCCATCCTCTCTCATCTGGAAGTAGTGGTAAAAAATTATCGACAGCATCTTGATCCTCGATGGTTACAGGTTTAGACGTGTGAGATAAAGTAAATCCACCATAAGCTACGAATTTCGGCAATAAAATTTCGTGATCTTCACTAATTTTATATGACATTAAAATATCATCATATATCTCTTGATGGCTCGATGCAAATGAAATCATCCAACCAGTATCTCTACAGCTTATTATATCTGTGAAGTCTGCCCAAATATTCCAAGGAGGGGCGGGACCTCTCGAAGCAATTGTCGTTACTATAGGTAACCGAGCACCCGCGGCCCAATGAACCATTTCATACATATAAAACAATCCTTGTCCAGATGTAGCAGTGAAAGTACGAGTCCCTGCGGTGCTTGCCCCTATTATCGATGCCATCACAGAATGTTCTGACTCGAATTTAATATATTGAGTTCCAGGCATCTCACCGTTATCAGCGAACTCTGATAGTTTTTCTACAACAGTTGTTTGTGGGGTAATGGGATAAGCACTTATTACTTGGACGCGTGCAGATTTCGCAGCGTAAGCGGCTGCTACATTCCCCTTTATTATTTTAATTTCTCTTTCTTGTGTAAAATCTTCTTGTGCTTCAACCATATTAAACTTCACTCTCTCTAAGCATTTCTATGCTTTTTGTGGGACATTCTTTAGCGCAAATACCACAACCTTTACAATATACATAATCAACTTCAAATTCTCCTTCTTCATTTCTGATTATTGTACCTTCAGGGCAATACATCCAGCAAATACCACATTTAGTACAAGTTTCCCGATCAACAACAGGTTTAAACGTTCTCCAATCTCCTGTGGTTCCAATACTTCCTTTAATAGGAAGTGATATAGGTATTGGGGGCAATTCTTTCCAATTTTTATATTCTTGAACTTCAGGTCGCTTGTCTTTATCTTCACATATATTCATCCATTTCTCCTTCTTCATTCAAATTCAACCTCCTTAACGCTATTGTAAGCTTCAACAGCAACTTCAAAATTTTTTTTACCTTTAGCTTCTCCATATTCGCTATAGAGTACTTTTTTCATAGTGTCTAAATTATAGAAACCAGTTAACTGTCCAAATGCCCCCAACATTGGAATGTTCAAAATTGGTCCGCTCGAATGCATAAATCCTAATCTTATACAGATTCCCGTAGCATCAACGATAAATATCTTTATGTTTTCGGGAAATTCGCAAGTATCAATAGGATTTTTAGTATTAATTAATAATGTGACTCCACTTTTTATCGACTCGAGAATTCTTGGAATATCTAAAAGAGAGGGATCAAAAATTAACATGTAATCTGGAGCTATTACGCTATCGTAAGTTTTTATGGGTTTGTTCCTTGACAACTTAGTAAATGCTTGGATAGGTGCCCCTCTCCGCTCTGCTCCAATAATTGGTATAGCAATAGCATCTTTAAAACTTTCTTCGTACGCCAATTGAGCTAGAAGTTGACTAGCAGTGATAGCTGTTTGACCTCCTCGACCATGAAAGGTAATTTCTATTATTCCATTATCCGTCAATTTTTTCCATCCTTCTATTTGTTCGATATTATAAATTTGATAATAATAAAAGCCATAAAACAATAATATAGTTATTTTTTTGGAAAACTTATAAAATTATCTTAAATAGAACTACTAAGGTAAATTAACTAGCAATAAATTAAAAATTTCTGGATAAAATTTATAAGGTAGACACTGAAATTATTGAAAATTAAAAATAATTCTAATTTAATTTTTTAAAATGGAGATAGTGATTAATTTTGTCAGAAAAATCAAAAAATGAAGAAGTAAATTATTCATTCAAATGTCCTTCATGTAATAAAGGTATGATAAAAATTCTTAAAACTACTTATGATGTCCCTGACGGAGATAAAATGTTACTTATCAAATTTGAATGTAACATTTGTAATTTTTCTAATAATGATGTAATTCCTTTGACTACCAACAATACTCCAGGAATTATGACTTTGAAAGTTACAAACGAAAATGATTTAAAATCAAAAATTTATCGTTCACCCGTTGGAAAATTAGAAATTCCAGAGTTGGAATTATTCGTCGTGCCTGGTCCAAGAGCCGATTTTTATTACACCAATGTTGAAGGGATATTGTTTAGGTTTGAGAATGCCGTATCCATATATCGTAAAAATCTCGAAAAAGACGATGATGAAATAGAAGAAATTGATAAAATATTACACGAACTACATAATGCGATGAATGGTGAATTCAAATTTACTTTAATAATAACTGACACAGGAGGAGGAAGTTATATCAT
>JAHLWV010000029.1 GCA_019057735.1 Promethearchaeota archaeon
CTGAACCTGCTTTTGGTTATATTATTTTAGGCCATTTACCTTTAACATTGATTTTTTCACTGTTTTTCTTATTCATCGGAATAAGATCGTCGTCAAAGAGATTTTTGAAAAAGTAAGAGAATAACACATTTCTTTCTTCTTTTCTTACATCCAAAATTGTAAGCAAAGGGTTAAATAAATCTGGTTTTTTGTATTATACGGATATTTCCTTAAAAAAGGAGTTTATCTATTTTCCTCAAAGCTCGGGTTTTTTTTGGTGATCGATGTTTGAAAGATGATAATACACAAAAAAGTGGAATCGAACCGATTTTTAAAAAATACGAAAAAGAAAAAGCACTCGTTCTGGAGAGTATATCAGAGCTTATCGTCTTTCAAGATAAAAAGCAGAATATCTTATGGTTGAATAAAACAGCAGCAGATTCCGTTCAAAAGACACAAGAAGAATTAATAGGAGAGAAATGTTACTCTGTTTGGCACAATTCTAATAAAATCTGTGTTAGTTGTCCAGTGGTTTCCACGTTAAAAAAAGGTGAACCTATGTCTGGTGAAATTACGGACCCAGATGGAAGAATTTATTTCATAAAAGGTTTTCCCGTGAAGGACAATGAAGGAAAAATAATAGGGGCAGTGGAAGTTGCCAGTAATATAACCAAACTCAAAAAAACTGAAAAAAATTTAATTGAGTCTGAAGAAAGGTATCGGAATCTATTTGAGAGTTCCCCTTATTCTATCGGTATATTTGATTTAGACGGAACTTTAATTGATTGCAATAAAGCTACAGCAAAGCTTTTGTCCACCCATAATTTAGAAGATCATGTCATTGGAAAGCATTTTAGAGAATTTTGGGCTTATCATGAGAAAGATAAACCACTCATCTCATTATTCGAAGGTATCCTTAATAAGTTAAAGAAAGATAGAAAAACACTAGAATTTGAATTTCCTATAAATCAATCAGCAGGAGGTGTATTGTGGACTCACGCTATAGCTTCTTTAATAAAAATAGGAAGCGAGGAAAGAATTCGATTTATAGTTCAAGACATTACAGAAAGGAAACACGCCGAGCAAGTATTAGAAACATCGGAAATAAAATTTCGAGAAGCGTATAATCGTATTGATTTTTACAAAGACATTTTTTCCCACGATATTAACAATATATTTCAAAATATCCACTCATCAGTAGAACTGATTGATTTAAATACGGAACTATCGATTAGCATAGAAAAAAACGATGAATTGTTAGATATTATTAGAGAGCAGATAAAGAGAGGGACGAATTTAGTATCAAATGTAAGAAGGTTATCGGAAATTGAAAATAAAGACTTAGCTTTACAAAAATGTGAAATTATTATAGTTTTAAAAGATGTCGTAGACGCTCTAATTAAAGTATATAAAAAAAAAGAGATCAATGTTCAGTTCCAGAATGAACCAAAAGAAGTATATATCAAGGCAAATGAACTTTTACCAGATATATTTGAAAACATTTTAATCAACGCTGTAAGACACAATCGAAATTCACTCGTTGAGATTCTTATCAAGTTTTCAAGGGTAGTGAAGAATGGAGTCCATTTTATCAAACTCGAATTTATTGACAATGGAATCGGTATTTTACCTGAAATGAAAGAAAAAATCTTTCTAAGAGGACAGATTGAGAAAAAGGATAAAATTGGGTTGGGGCTTGGTTTAACACTTGTAAAAAAGATAATCGGAAACTATAACGGTCAAATTTGGGTGGAAGATAAAATCACAGGAGATCATTCCAAAGGAAGTAATTTCATCGTCATTATACCGGAGGAGGTTTAAATGATTTCAATTTTTATCGTTGAAGACGATTTATCCTTACAAAAGTTGTACGAGATGATGATTTCCACATTTGGGTTCAAAGTTGTTGGAAAAGCAAACAACGGAAAGGAAGCAATTGAAATGTATAAAGCACTAAATAATAAACCCAATGTTGTTTTGATGGATCACCGTATGCCCGTTCAAAATGGGTTCGATACAGCGCTAATATTGTTAAAACTTAAAAAACCTCCAAAAATCATCTTCACGAGTGCAGATATATCAATTAAAACCCGAGCGCTTTCATTAAATGGCTTAACATTTTTAGAAAAACCTTTTAGTGTGAAGGCTTTACATGATGAGATTATAAGAGTATTAGAGAAAAGTTAATTTTTTCACCCCCTCAAACCGACTAAGATTTTTTTCCTCTGCAAAGTTAATTTAAAAGAGTTCAACTAAACAATTATAAGAAAATTACTTCTTTTTATGAAAGCTTTTTATGACAAATTTAAAATTAAGCAAATAATTTTCGAACGTATAAAGAATAATTAATCAAAATTAAAAAAAAAAATGATAAAAAGGTATTAAAATATGAGCTATAAATTACCAGATGAGAAAGATCTTGAGGCTATGATTGGTATTGTCGGTAAAAAATACGCATCGAATAACAAAGCAATTACAGCGTCATATCTTTCCAAATCTGTAATGGGATTAGAGGCGCAAATTCCTGATATCGTTGTACGCCCAAAATATACCGAAGAAATAAGGAAAATTTTAATTTATTGTTCTGCAGAAAAAATCGCTGTAAGTCCAGTTTCTGCTGGATTATCTGGCGGATTTGCTTGTCCTACTATCAAACCAGGCGGAGTTATGCTTGATTTGAGCAGAATGGATAGAATCATCGAAATTGATACAGACAATCGGTATGTTATCGTAGAGCCAGGGGTTACAAACGGAGGTCTTTGGGCTTATATGCACAAAAACTATCCAGATTGGGCACCTCCAATAGCTGATGGAGCACCTCCAGCTGCTACAATAATGGGAGATGCTATTGATCGCGGATTTTCCCTTTACACATCGAGTGTTGGTCCTCAGGGAGATAACTTTATGTGTGCTGAAGTGGTTTTTCCTAACGGAGACGTCATTAGAACTGGTTCTTGGGCGCTTCCAACAGCGAAACCTTTCTATAAGTATGGTATAGGTCCAGATATGTGGAGTTTTCTAATGGGAAGTCAAGGCGCTCTAGGTGTTTTTACTAAAGTAGCAGTTAAGATTTACCCTCATCCAAAATTCAAAACTGTTGTAGCTTGGGGAATGTCTAATCCTTACGATATGCAAGACTTAACCCTTGAAATTGGGAAGCAAGAATTTGGAATTGCCCATAACACTGTAATGGTTCAAGGTGGCAATTATCCACTTGTAATGGCTCGATGGCCGAAGGATAAAGTTCCACACGATTATGAATTTTATAAAGAAATTGGTGTAAGTCCTTGGTGGATGAATTGGGAATGCTGGGCACAAACACAAGAAGAATTAGACTATGTTGTTAAGAGAATAAATAGTATGGCGGAAGATTTCAAAAAAAACAGAGCTAAAGACGGTGATGCGATGAAACCTTGGGAACTTCATCCTAAGCAAATTGCCAGCAGAATGAAGAAACCTAACAAAATTGCGATACCGTATTCCTTCTACGATCACGGATTTTTATTTATCACATGGTACCTTCCATGGAATGAATGTGCACATTTCGCTGAAATGTACAATGCTGCTATGGAAAAGTATGGTTTCCCACCCGTTATGTGGATTGCTAGCATTGAGCGCTGTCGACAAGCTATTTGTATGCCAATCATTTGTTTTGATTCAACCGATGATAAATCCGTTGAAAAAGTTCAGATGTTGAACCAAGAAACTACTGAATATGCGTTAAAGCAAGGATGGTTAAATTACCGTCCGGATCCGTTTATTCACATTCAAGCGTATTATCAATCTGGAATGTATTGGAAATATTTAAGGGCATTTAAAAAACTCGTAGACCCAGCAGGTATTATGCACCCCGGAAGACTTGCTCTTCCGTAAACAATGGAGGTTAAAAAAAAATGGCAAAAACAGGATTAAAAAGGTTAGAAGAATTAAAACCCGATATTTTTAGATGTATTCACTGTAAAGCTTGCCGATTTGCTTATTCTGGAGAACCAGATAAGAAAGGCATCGGAGAACACACGGGAAAGCAGGGAACAGTACTTTATGAAGGAATGGTTGATGCTTGTCCTGCCGGAATAGAATATGGATGGGAAGCTTTCTGGAATGCGGGTAAAATGTGGATCGCTCGAAGTATTCTCGATGGAGATTTAGAATTTTCAGAGGAAGTGCGCGATGTTATTATGCCTTGTATTACTTGTGGACAATGCTCCTCACAATGCGAGAATAAAATTCCTACTGTAGATGTAATTGAAGCTTTACGAGCGGCGTGTGTCGAAGCTGGCGTTCCTATGATTGAAAAACACCAATTAATTCAAAAACTTGTAAAAGAATTGAATAATCCATATGGTGGAAAAGCAGAAGAACGGTTTAAATGGGCAAAAGACGCAGGTCTGGAAAAATACATTGATAATAAAAAAGCTAAAATCGGCTATTTTATAGGTTGTACGGCTGCTTATAGACAAATTGATATTGCAATCGCAACCTCCAAGATTTTTGAGAAGTTAGGTATAGATTTTACTTTTGTAGGAGATGAAGTATGTTGTGGAAGCCCTTTTTTCAGAGTAGGCGCTGTAGATACTGCTCAAGAGTTAATGAATAAAAATCTTAAAGCCTTTGATGGCTTAGATTTAGTATTCTTCTCGTGTGCAGGATGTTACAAAACCATAACAAACGATTATCCAAAATGGATGGAAGACGATAAATTACCCTTCAAAACTATGCACGCTATAGAATTGCTTTCCAAGCTGATTACAGAAGAAAAACTTAAGTTTAAACCAAATAAAGAGTTAAAAGGTAAAGTTGTCACCTACCACGATCCGTGTCATCTAGGACGACATTTCGCTCTTGAAATGGAACAAAAGATGATTGAAGAATCTAAAAACTTAATGATGGACAAGCGTAAAATTGATAAAATAATCGAAGCGTGGTATGAGATTCCAAGGGTTATCTTAAAACAATTAGAGCAAGACACAGGCATCATATTTAAAGAAATGTATCGAACAAAACTCCATAGCTTCTGTTGTGGAGCGGGAGGGGGAGTTCGAGCAGGGTACCCTGAATTTTCCTTACGAACTGCGAGTCAGCGATGCGATGAAGCTAATGCCATAGAAGCGGAGATACTAACAACGGAGTGTCCTTTTTGTTTCACAAATTTAAGCAATTCTAATGATCAATACAATCACGGATTAAAAGTGTGGGGTTTAATCCAAATGATTGATGAGCTCGATCTCCTTGACATTCAGGAGAATCCAAAAGTAGAAGACCTTCTTAAAAACAAAAAATAAAATTATTTCTTTTTTTTATTCTTTAAAAAATACTTATTTTTTATTACTAGCTAACATTTCTATAAAGGCTTCGAGTCTGGTCATAATTTGCCCCTGCGTGTAATTTCGTTCGTCTACGCAATCTACATCTAAGTGAATTAGGGGTATCCCTATCTTCTGAAGTGCGTCTTTAAATAATACCCGAGCACCAGCGGTCTGACGACACCCCAAATGAGCAGGATTAACTGCGCCGTCAATTTTATATTCTTGAGCTAATTGTGTAAGAACTTCAAGACGACGATCTACAGTCCCAATTATAGGATGAGTAATCATTCTTTTAGCCAAACTCCTTAGGGGTTGGCTTTCATCCATAGGTTCCCACCATATATGGTTCAGTTCATCAATAACGATATTTACACCATATTTTTCTTCCAGAATATTTAAGATGTCTGTTTTAAATTGTATCCTATTCTGAATCCACATCAGACGAAATTTTTCTTCTGATAAGCCCCCCAAACCGTTCTCAACGCGATACTTGAACTCATCTCTAAATAATTTTGCTACTTCTACTCCTTCTTCAGTTCCTTGAAGCAAGACAAATATTATGAAGTTTTTTAGATCGTTCGAATTTGCGGGACAAGGAATATTTTTGCACAAATTATTAGCTTCTATGAGGTATTCCCTTGCTTGGTTATTATACTTAATTGTATTCTTAAGTTTGTCGTAATCTAATTTGCGACCGGTTTCTTTTTCAATATATTTAATCATTTCTTTATATTGATCAGTTAAGTAATCAATAGCATCAGAATTAACTTCAATTGGGATGTTTAATATAAACACTTCTTTATTGAAAATTTCTCCAATTCGCTTTAACGCCTTAACTCCACCATTACAGGGGATGCTTGCCCCGATAAGCACATCTGGTTCAGGAATTATTCCATCCATTGCAGCGCCAATTATAGTTCTGTGGTAAGAGCATCCATCAGTTGAAAAGCCTTTACTTTCAGCGATTTCGAGGTATTTACTGGACATACCAGTGCCAGAAAGCATTGCTCCAAAAAATTCCACAAACATCCCAGAAACGCTCATGGAATTAAGAATTTCGTAAGGAACAAATACAGTTGTCCAAGCAGTTGACCAATCGTCATTAAATATGCGGGAACCAATCTTTGCTATCTCGTAAACAAATCTTCTGCGAGGTGTAACCTTTGATTCAAGTTTGTTTTTAAGACCGGTTTCCAATTGTTCAAAATATTTTTTTAATATGTTATGAGATACCATTTTAACCACCTAGTTAATTTTTAATCATTTCTGAGAATGCTTCAATTCTCGTTCTATTCTGATTTATATCTCCTAGTCCTCCATCGCTTTCGATGAATAGAACAGGTAATCCATTTTCTACCAAGATTTCTTTTAACGCAGGAACATCATATAAATAAGTATCACAAAATTTTAAGGAATGGTGAATTACCCCCTCAACATTGAATTCTTTTGACCTATTTATGATTTGTTTAGCTCTTTCTTCTATTTGCATCATTCGAGCACAGGGAGTTCTTGTTAAATAAGCATCGCTTAAAGAGGATATTAAATTATTAGAATCTTTAATATTCAAATCGAAAAATTTACTCCCCGTACAAAGATCTTCATATACAACACTCAACCCAACCTCTTCTATAAACTTAATGAATTCAACTTCGTGGAGTGGACTTCCAGATAGAAGGATTCGAGGATTTCTTTTTTGTTCTGCTACAACAGAGTCAGATTTTATCTCATCTAGGAGCAATTTAGTTTTCTCATTCCAGATTTCTGGCTCAGTTTTGAAGAAATCTGATGTGATTTTCATTAAGTTGCTTGCTGTTATCATAGGAGGATCTTCAATTCTTAACGAGTTCAGCTGGTTGTATAATATCCGGGAGTCACCATAAACATTAATAGCATTTTTAATATCCTCCTCTTTAATGGAAGAAGATATGTGTTTTTCGAGAGCGTTTTTAAGCTTTAGAAACTCATTTTCAAGATATTGTGATCCCAAAGACAAATTACCCATTGGAATATCTAAAAAATGAATAAAATTTGTCGGGATAAATCTTTTCCAAACATCGTGCAGTCTCCTCATCGCATCGCAAGAATTTACGAAAATAACTCCATCTAAAAAATTGTATCCACCATCTACCGCTATATCAACAGTTGATTTAATAAATTGACAATAATTTGAATGAATATAAGAATCTGCGTTTTGTGGAGGATTTGAATGGCCTATTATTCGATAAGGAAGAAATCCGGCAGCATAAATAAGCTCTATTGGTGTATAACTACATAACCATCCGATATACTTCTTGTCAGCTATTATGATAACTTCAAACTCCTTGGAACCTATTTTGAGATATAACTAAGATCAATAATATGAATGTTTCTAAAATTATAAATTTTCATTTCAATGTTTTTTTCATCCCTCTTATCATGTTATTGGAAAAAAATCAACTTGCCAACATCTTTTTTCGTATTTGCTTCAAATAAATTTAAACAATACTAAAAAAATATATGCATAAATTTTTATTATTATTAAAAAGAACTTTAGGGGTTTTTTGTTTGACTAATGTGGAAAATAAGACGGCTTATCCGTATATAACGGAATTTAAAAAGGAGCCATTCAAGTCTTTTGTATTAAAAAATAAAAAGGAAATTGGTAATTTCTACTTAAGTAATTACAATAAAGTTTTAGAGTTATATCAGGGTTATAATAAGAACCTAATTAAAGATTCTTCCTTCAATTTAGAAGATATGTTTTGGTTTCTTCTCTTGAGGAAATATATGAAACAAAAACAGGATGACTATGTTGAAGATTTCTTAGAATTCATTAAGAAATGTGAAGTCGAGATAATTGAAAATGATCAATTAGGGTTTAAATCATCGCCCTTTTCAGTAAAAACACCTGATCTTTGGTCCACATACTATGCTCTAGCATGTTTAGAATTATTAGGAGTGCTCCAACAATACCTAGCGTCTAAAGGGCAAGATATAATTATAGAAAAAATTAAAAACTTTATTTACGATCATAAAAGAAATAATGGATTCTTACATTGCTTTGATAAACAATGCGAATTAGATAATCAAGGCCCTTTGGGGGAGACTTTTTACTATGTCGTTGAAAGTCTCATACTTATCGGTGTTGATGTAAGAGTTTTCAAAGAGCAATTCCGTCAATATTTAAGAGAAAGAAAGAAAGATGTATCGTTAATTTTTAAACTTCTCAGTTTAAAGTTCTTTGATTTAGATTCAGATGTAAAAGATAAAGAAATCCAGCATTTCTATCAATTTCAACAGCCAAATGGAGGATTTGTCATATATTCAGTTGGAGGAGATATTGAGTCTACATTTTGGTGCGTAAATCTTCTCGATATGTACTCGTGGCTTATAGATTACAATCCAGCAAGAATTTATTCTTTTATCACTGAAAAATTAGATTTATTATTGAAAGATAAAGAAGGTTGGAACTTAATCGCGTTTAGAAATGTTACTAAACTCGTAATTTTGCTATCTATTATCTGGAATCGTTTTATAGAAGAAATCGAGAGAGTTGTATTTAAGCAGTTAGAAACATATAACTTTATCGATTTAAACCAGATAAAGACCACTTTTGGGTTAAGCCATGGAGTAGAAGAGATTGTACTGTATATTAACCTCAATTATATGTTTTCTTTGAAGAATATCGATATTTCATCTGAATTTAATAATTACTTACAAAATTTAAGTCAAAGCAAAAAAAAAATTATCCAAGAAGTCTATGACCAACTAAGTAGTAGTAGTATCGTTTCACTTTCGGATATACACAAAAAATATAAAAGTTCTTACCAACAGGAACCCGTGAAATTAAAAGAAGATATCTTTCCGATCATCTATGATTTAATAAGCAACCATTTTTTTGAAGGAGAGATTAGATCAAAAAAGGCTTATTTATTCAAAACAAAATTTTACTTTTGCTTAGATGTATTGTACAAAAATATAATTATTTCTGATAAGGAAATTAACAGCGAAAGACTTTTCGAAGAAAAAGCTAAACTAAAGGAAATTAAAAATGATATTTACAATATGACCTTGAAGCTTAAGAACACTATTCCTCAAATAAAGGAAGAAATAGAATCCTATCTTATGATTGACGAAGTTGATTTCGCTAAAGAAAGGTTGAAGTTTGTATTGCGAGATTCATTAATGGAAGCAGATTTTCTTAATAAAAACATTGAAACATCGTTTAACCAAGAGCTTATATACATTAACCTACAAGCTGCTTTAGGTTCTGAAATATCTCAATGGAATAAGTCTTATTCTTTATTACAAAAGCGTTTAGGTGAAGTAAATAACTATCTCCTCGAAAAAATTCAAGAGATGGAAAGTTTAAAAAAATTTAGTGATATATTAAACGAGCTAGATAATAAAATATACGATATTCAAGAACAGGTAAATCGCGAGATAGATTCTTTTAAAATTTACATTATGGAGGTTCTTGAAAAGGGTTATGATGAAGAAAAATTAACTCTTATCATAAATACGTTTAATAAAATAGCTCAGGTTGTAAGCAAATACGATTCAGTTATTTACAAAGTTTCGCATCAGATTACAACTAAGGAGAAAAAGATTGCTAAGAACCATAAGAAAATAATAAATAAATGGGTTAATTTTAAAGAAAGCTTTGATTCCATTTTTGCTGATTATACTAATGGTTTTCAGTTTTTCCACGAATTAAATAGAGAGATAGGAAATGTTAGGGATAATATACAAGAAGGAATTCTACAAATTAAAGAGGACATTAAAAAAATAACTTCTCAAAATCAATATCAAGACGCTTTTAAGATTATTAAGATGGAAGCAGATGTCCTACTAAAAGAAAAAACAAAGGGAATTCAAAGCTTAAAATCAAAGGTTAAAAAGAACATTTCTTTTAAACAGAAACTATTTCCACTATATAAATATATAAATGAAAAGCTCGACAGCCTTGAAGAAAATATTATTGAGTTTATAGCTGGACAAGAGCAATTATTAAAAGAAAAAGTTATAGAAGAAAGAAATAGAGCAGGAGTTGAAGATTTTGATAATTTTGTTTCTGATACTATCCAAAATTTTAAGATTAAGTTAGAAAATTACAGGAAAAACATTGATCAAAGCAAAACAAATAAAATCCCAATTGTTATTAGTGGTTTTGATACAATTCTAATTGAATTAAACGAAAATAGCAAGAAATTTTCTAAAAAGTTATCAAATCTTAAAGCTATTATCCCAAACATTGATGAAAGTTCGATAAAAATTATTCAATGGGAGAAATTTAACATATTCTTTACTGAAGAAATTGATAAACTTAAGGAAGAATATGTAAATGACATAATTTCTCAAGAGATTATATTAATGAGCAAGGAGGAACACACAGATACAATTAGTATAAAAAAACTAGCAGATAAGCTTAAACTCAAATGTAAAGTAATAATTCCAAGAATTAGAGAGATGATAGAAGTGTCTAAATTGCAGGGTGATTTACTTGAAGATAAAAAAGAACTAACAGTTCACACTGAAGCTTATCATAAGAATAGAAAATTGACAAATTTCACAGAAAATAGAATTATTAAGCAAACCCAGGAAGGCGTAGGAAAATTATTAGCCCTTTACGACTCGTGTATTAAAAACAAAACTCTTGGAGCAAACTTGTTAGAAATTCAAAATAGAATTAATGATTTAATTGATTTGAAGGATTCTATTACCAATCAATACAACACTAAGATAAAAGAGTTAAATATTGACGAGAATAGATTAGAAAACATGGAACTGATTAGTAATCTAAAAGCTGTTATAAGTAATAATGAGAAAGCGATTTTGAATATTAACGCAAATTTGGTTTTGTTTAGAGACTTAGAATTATTCATAGTAGAAGTGTTAGATAATGTAAAAATCGAAATAGAAAACCAACTAACCAAAACTTCTAATGATGTTGAGAAAGCTGAGTCACATGCAATGATGAGGGATATTCTTGAAAGTAGAAGGGAAATTGTTAGAATTAAACTAATACAGGTTGACGAAAAAATCGAGAATAAATTGAAATCGATCATTAGCATATCTTATGAGTCAAGGAAATTTGAGACCGAAGCGAGAGAATTCTATGTTAAGAAAAAGAATCAGATTAAAAAAAGAATAGAAGAAAGAGTTCAAGCAATAAATGATAAAATAAAATCTTTAAAGTTTGAAACGGATCGAACTAGATTACTAACCATGATTACCAATAATAACATTCATTTAAGCCAATTATTAGGCACACTTCAAGCAAGAGTTGAGGATCATGTTGAAACAGAACAATTTAAAAGAGCCTATCTAAGAGTAAATAAAAAACAAAAGTACATCGAGCAGGAAATCAAAAACACCAGTAAAGAAATAAAAGATTTAATTAGGATATTTAATCGAAATTCGAACGATTTCGAGACTAAAAATATTCATATCATAAATGATTTTGACCGTTTTATTAAAGAATTTAACGAAATTTTAAGAGAGAAAGTAAATGCATTAGAAGAATTAATCATAAAATCATACGTGGAAATGGCAATAAAGGCTGTGGCAAATGAATTCTTAACCTTAAGTTTTTTGCAGAATGAATTAAAGATAAAGAAACAACTCATTCAAAAACACCTTATTTCTCTAATTAGTGCTGGTAAGTTGAACGGAAAATACGATCCTCAGATCGGGTTATACTACGAAAACCCAGAAATTTTGAATAAACTTGACGATAAAGAGTTAGAAGTCATAAAGAAGATGAATTTCCGTGTGTATTTGTTTATGAAGCAACTTAAGAATTTCACAAACCAGTACGGCTCCATTATCGCGTTCTTTGCCTCGCTCACGGCTATCTCGTATTATATTTTCCAAATTAGTGGAGGAAACCCGATTACAATCATGATTCCAATCATTCTAACTTTAGTTGTATTAGGGTATCTCTTATTTAAAAAAAAGAAAGACGAAAAGATTTGATTTTAATCTTTCCTTTTTTTTAAATTATGTCTAATGATATCTAGTGAACTTAAAGCAACAACGCACATTGCAATCCAGATCGTGATATAGGGAATAATAGGGAAAACTAAGAAATTACTCTCTAAATCGTTAAACTTATAAGGAGAATTAGTCTTTACCCAATCCACTCCTAAACACCATAATTGATAAAATCTTTCGATAGACTCAATTGTGTAAACCATGACATCTATATCAGCCATTTTTAAGGCTCTATATTCTTCATTGGAGTACCCATCACCTGTATTAATATAAGTGTAATTAGTAGTAGATGTTTGAAATTCTTGTACCATTGGTGAACCAGGCCATCCCAATTGAATCCCAGGAGCGGAATTATTTATCATTTCTAACCATCCGCTATTTCCTGTTGGTATCATCATTTTACTTGCATCTATGCCTGATTCTATTGTCATGTTTAAAAGAATTTCGTAGAAATCATTATGGTATGGATGGTCTTCTGGAGGTCTATCCGCATCAAAATCTAAAAAATAATCGTTATCTCTTGTGAAATTTAACGCTTCTTCAAATGTTGGAATTTTAATTCCTCTGAATCCTTCTGCACTTGCCTTTGAGATTATTCCACTAGCAATAACTCCAAAGGGATCGTTATCTACAAACCATGATCCCGCGTCTAATTCTTTAAGCTCTGAAATATTGAATGTGTAAGCCTTATCATTTTTTCGATTTGGAAAATGTTCAGAGATATTAGTGGTTCTAGTGAGAGTGTCGTCGTGCATTAAAAAGGGAACACCATCATAGCTGATTTGAATATCAACCTCCCATCCTACAACTAAATTATATGGTAGCGCCGCTTCACCTGCTTCGATTGTATTCTCTGGAGCAAGATGTGAGGCTCCACGATGAGCAATTAACTCCGGTTTAGGGGGCAAATCGTAATATAGTACATTTGATGGAATAATAATAAATGGTACAGCATAAGTGATCAAATAACCTCCTATTATACAAGATATTATGATGATCCTTTTTCTCTCTGCTTTTACGAGTTTATTTGATAAGTTTTCCTTTAATTGCGGTATAATCTTAAGCAAGGGGTACAAAAGCATTATGAGAACAATATCTAGTCCAAGAAATATAAAAAAGCTATAAAATTCTATAACTTGAAAAATTACATTTTTGTATTCTTCTAACATATCAAGTAAAACCGTAATGAGAAGATTATAAATGATTATTAAAAGTATAGGTAAAATTTTATGGACGAGATGAGGTTTAATTCTATTAGTTTTTATTATTTTTCTTAATTTAAGTGTTAATAATGATAAGCCATAAATCAACGGGATTATAATAATAATACACACGATAAGAACGATGTTGATCTCAAAACTAATCCAACCAGAAACTGTTAAATTAATGTCTCCCCAATATGGCTCAAGTAAAAGAATGTATGCTAGAAAAATCGCAAAATTTACGCAATATATGCTATAGAGAATTACCCATTTTTTTCCTTTTCTTTTTAAGCATGAATTAATGTCCATTTTTACCATTCTTTTATTAAATTAATTATTTAATAAATTAGACTTCGAATTGTTTGTTAATAAGCCTTCTGGTATTTTGTTCAAGTGTAAAAATTCAAAAAAATCAAGAGGTTGCCCTAATGGGTTTAGATTTAAAAATACTTGATAAATAGCTTCAAATCCACTATTAAATATTTTTATATTAGAAATTAAAAAAAAAATTATTTTAGTTTTTTCTTAGCTATAATTACAGAACAAATGCCTATTACACCTATTAATAGAAAGACGGAATATCCTGAAATTGCTTCCACTGTGGGTAATGTTAATCCCTTCATGTCGTAATACATATAATATGTACTCCGTTCAACGAATTGAAATTGATCAGTTATCGAAAAAATCCAGTAATTTGAACCATTAACAACTGATAGAGTGCCATAACCACCAACCATTATGCCTAGATCTTCATTAGGATCATAGAGCTCTAACTCTGTTTTTGGGATAGCAAATTCAAACATTCGATGATTTGTCGCGTTTTTACTGCTAGGTCCAAAACCCCACGCTATTTGGTAGGTTTGAATGGTGGAGTGTGGAACTTGTATCATTCCAGCCCAATTAGTGTAATTCCGAAGTGGTCTAAACTCTAATCTATCCAATCTGGTTTTAAAAGGGGCAGAATGATTACCGATTAAGCTAAATTGGAGTTTATTATCAGTGGTTAAATTCCCTAAACCATATTCGAATGTCTCTAACACGTATGAGTTAAGATTGTTCAAAGAAATTACTTGTTGAGGATCGTTAAACGGTGGTATACTTCCATCACTATTCCATAAAATGATTCTTTGGTCATTAATGGTGTCATTATGTTGGGTTGCTATATTTATCTCCATTGCTTTAATCTCATCAATTTCTTCCTCTAATGGCCACCATTTTGTCAAATCAACTGAGAAATTGATCCAATATAATTCATCAGAACCAACAGTTTCAGAGGTAATATTAAAATCTCCTAGCCAAAACATTCTTAGATCATCAGAATTTCCATCTATTGTTCCATATAATGAAAAATATTCTGAATCATCATTAACATATTCAGTAGTAAATCCGACCGTGTTCGAATAATATTTCTTTTGTTTGTCGTTTTCAACATCACGGAGTAAAGTTTCTGTACCATTATTAAAAAAATCAGCCCATTCGTAATAATTATTGAACACCCTATTTGCTGTATTTAGCCATACCCCAATCCATTCTCCAGTTTCATTAAATGACTGGTCACTGCAAAGATCAAGTCCTAAATATAGGTTTGTTGAATCTTCTCCGATATAAAGTGTGTTATTTCCATCCACATTAATATTACCATTCCAATCAGGAGTGTTATCAACATCTAAGTAAAAATCTATCTCCCAATCCGCATCTGCCCATTCATCTGCATTAATTACACCATCGATTACTACATTACTCATTGGAGCGTTGCTCGTTTTAAGGAACTCGTTTGAACTCGCAACAATCCCCGTAGGGAAGGTGGAAAAAATCATTAAGCTAAACAATATTAATGGGAAAATAAAATGTCTTAATTTTTCTTGAACCATTGTTATTAACCTTTTTATTTAAAAATTCATTAACATATGGATCAAAATTCTCGCTTTTATATGTTTAGGGTGTAAGATTTTGAGATTGATGACTTTTTTGTTAAGGATTTTGACACTCTTGCAAAAATTAAAAAAAGGAATTTAGTCGTAATCCTTTATGAATTGTATCTCTTTTG